>JAFMQP010000292.1 GCA_017354575.1 Acidothermales bacterium
CGCGCGACCCACTTCGCCGGTTCGTGGTAGCCGACCCGCGGGTCGTTCAGCCCGGCCGTCGCGAAGATCGCGGGGTACGCCTTCGCCTCGACGTTCTCGTACGGGCTGTACGACTTCATGTAGCGGTACATCTCCGCGCTCTCGACGGGGTTGCCCCACTCTTCCCACTCGATGACGGTGAGCGGCAGGGACGGGTCGAGGATCGTGTTGAGCGCGTCGACGAACGGCACGTGCGCGAGGATGCCGCGGAACTTCTCCGGCGCGAGGTTCGCGACCGCGCCCATCAGCAGCCCACCCGCGCTGCCGCCGCGCGCGACGATGCGGTCGTACGCCGTCCGACCGGCGGCGACGAGGTGGTCGGCGCAGGCGACGAAGTCGGTGAACGTGTTGCGCTTGTGCTCGAACTTGCCGTCCTCGTACCAGCGCCTGCCCATCTCGCCGCCGCCGCGGACGTGCCCGATCGCGTACACGAACCCGCGGTCGAGCAACGAGAGCCGCGGGATGGAGAAGAACGGGTCGGTGCTGTGCTCGTACGAGCCGTACCCGTACAGCAGGCACGGCGCCGTGCCGTCCTTCGGCGTGCCCTTTCGCCACACCAGCGAGATCGGCACGGACGTGCCGTCCGACGCCGTCGCCCACTCGCGTGCGCTCTCGTACGCGTCCGGGTCGAAGTCGCCGAGCACCGGCGTGCGCTTCTTCAGCTCGTGCCGGCCGGACGCGATGTCGTAGTCGTACACGCTGGTCGGCGTGACGAGTGAGCCGTAGACGTACCGGAAGACGGACGTGTCGAACTCCGGGTTCGCGCCAGGGCCCACCGTGTAGACGGGCTCCTCGAACGCGACGTCGTAGCCCTCGCCGATGGTGTCGTCGACGAGCGGCAGCACCCGCAGGCCGGTGAGGCCGTCCTTGCGCAACGACACGACGAGGTGGTCGGCGAACGCGTCGACGTCCTCGAGCCGGGTGTCGACGCGGTGCTCGAGCACCGGCTGCCAGGACGCGCGCCCGGTGGCGTCCACGGGGGTGCGGTGCAGCGCGAAGTTCTCGGCATCGTCGTTGTGCAGCACGTAGAACCACTCGCCCGCGTGCTCGACGCCGTACTCGACGCCCTGCCGCCGCGGCTCGAACACCCGGAACTCGCCCGCCGGGTCGTCGGCCGGCAGGTAGCGCACCTCGCTGGTGACCTTGCTGCCGAGCATCAGCAGCACGTACCGCTTGCTGCGGGACAGCTCGACGCCGACGAAGAACCGCTCGTCGTCCTCCTGGTGGATGAGCTCGTCGCGGTCCTGCGTGGTGCCGAGCCGGTGCCGCCATGCCCGGTACGGACGCATCGCGTGGTCGAGCGTGGTGTAGAAGAACGTCGAGCCGTCGAGCGACCAGGCACCGCCGTAGTAGACGCCGGTGATCTCGTCCGGCAGGTCCGCGCCGGTATCCAGGTCGCGGAACCGCAGCGTGTACTTCTCGCTGCCGTCGTGGTCGGTGGCGTACGCGAGCAACGACGCGTCCGGGCTCACCGTGAACACGCCGACGGCGAAGTAGTCGGAGTCGCCGGCGAGCTCGTTCTCGTCGATCAGCACCTGCTCGCCGTCGCCGGACTCGTCCCGCGCGCGGCAGTGGATGGCGTACTGCTTGCCCTCCTGCGTGCGCGAGTAGTACCACCAGTCCCCGCGCCGCACCGGCACCGACAGGTCGGTCTCCTGCGTCCGCGACTTGATCTCGTCGAAGATCGTGTCGCGCAACGGAGCCAGGTGCGCGGTGCGCGCCTGGCAGTAAGCGTTCTCCGCGACGAGGTACGCCTCGGTGTCGGGATCCTCGCGGTCGCGCAGCCACGCGTACTCGTCGACCACGTCGTCGCCGTGGACGGATCGGGTGGTCGGTACGCGCTTGGCGGCCGGCGGCGCCGGGACGGTCGTCTGGGTCACTCCGCCAAGCTAACAGTCAGCCGGCCAGCTCGTTCAGCGGAACGGACGGATCGGCAAGCCGTCGTTCGTCGATCTGGGCGCCGCCGTCGATGAGCGCCTCGACCGGCCCCACGCCGTCGTCCCACATGTTGACGTGCATGCCCGCGACGACTCGGCCGCCCGACAGCCAGAACGAGAAGAACGCGCCCTCGTCGAGCGAGCCGCGCAACACGACCCCGTCGTAGCCTCCGGGCGGGAACCAGCCGGAGAACTCCATGCCGACGTCGTACTGGTCGGTGAAGAAGTACGGGATGCGGTCGTAGGTCACGTCCTCGCCGAGCATGGCGCGTGCCGCGGCGGGACCGCCGTTCAGGGCGTTCGCCCAGTGCTCGACGCGCACGTGGCGGCCGTAGCGCGGCAGGAAGCCGTTCGCGACGTCGCCGGCGGCGTACACGTCGGGGTGACTCGTACCGAGCCGCGCGTCCACGAGCACACCGTTGTCGACGCTGAGCCCGGCCCGTTCGGCGAGCTCGACGTTCGGCGTGATGCCGACGCCGACGACCACGGCGTCCGCCGCGATCTCCGTGCCGTCGCCGGTGACCACGCCGGTGGTCGCCTTCTCCCCGGTGATGCGCGCGATCCCCGTACCGAGGCGCAGGTCGACACCGTGCGCGCGGTGGACGCTCCCGAACCAGCCGCCGAGCTCGTCGCCGAGCGCGGCGCGCAGCGGCGCGGGCTGCGGCTCGACGACGGTGACCTCGCAGCCGCGCTCGCGTGCGGCGGCCGCGGTCTCAAGGCCGATCCAGCCGGCACCGACCACCACGACCCGGCCACCGTGCCCGAACACGTCCCGCAGCGCGTCGGAGTCCGGGAGCTTGCGGAGGTAGTGGACGCCGTCGAGGTCGGCGCCGGGCACGTCGAGCCGCCGGGGCGACGACCCGGTGGTGAGCAGCAGCCGGCTGAAGCCGAGCCGCTCGCCGTCGTCGGTCTCGACGGTGTGCCCCTCGGGGTCGATACCGGTGACGGTGACACCGAGCCGGAGGTCGACGTCGTTCGCCGCGTACCACGCCTCGTCGTGCACCCGCACCGCGGTCCGCTCGGCCTTGCCGAGCAGGTAGTCCTTGGACAGCGGCGGCCGCTCGTACGGCAGCTCCGACTCGGCGCCGATCAACACGACCGGGCCGTCGAAGTCACCCTTGCGGAGGCGTTCCGCGGCCTTCGCGCCGGCGAGGCTCGCGCCGACGATGACGATGCTGCGGTCAGGAGAAGACGCCATCGTCCCTCCCCTTTCTGCTACGCGGTGGTACCGGTGAGAGCGAAGAACTCCTGCCGCGACCGCAGGTCGGTGCGCAGCAGGCCGTGCAGGGTGGACGTGACCGTCTGCGAGCCGGACGCCCGCACCCCGCGCAGCGACATGCACATGTGCTCGGCCTCGATGACGACGCCGACGCCCTTGGGCGCGAGGTGCTCCTGCAGCCAGTCGGCGATCTGCTTGGTCAGCCGCTCCTGCACCTGCAGGTCGCGGCCGAACAGCTCGACGACCCGGGCCAGCTTCGACAGGCCGAGGATCCGTTCACCCGGCAGGTAACCGACGTACGCGACGCCGCGGAACGGCAGCAGGTGGTGCTCGCACAGCGAGTGGACGGGGATCGAGCGGGCCAGCACCAGCTCGTCGTAACCCTCGTCGTTGGGGAACGTGGTGAGGTCGAACTCGCCGGGGGTCAACAGCTCGGCGTACGAGTGCGCGACCCGGCGGGGCGTGTCGGCGAGGTGTGGCGAGGACGGGTCGCGGCCCAGCGCCACGAGCAGGTCGGCGACGGCGCGCTCCACCTTCTCCGGGTCGATCACGTGGCTGTCGCGGACGACCCGCAGGCTCCGTCCCCCGTCGAGCTCGACGTCTGCGTCCGCGGCCCACGTACTCATGCACGCCACGCTAGAAGCGCCGCATCTGTTTCGTCAATGACTTCTTGTTTTAGAATGTGGTCATGGACCAGTCCGCGATCTCGGACGTCGCGGCCGTCGCGATGCTCGACGAGCCGACGCGCCGGCGACTCTACGAACACGTCGCGCACCTGGCGGACGCCGTCACCCGCGACGAGGTCGCCGCGGCGCTCGCGCTGCCCCGGGCGACCGTCGCGTTCCACCTGGACCGGCTGGTCGACGAGGGCCTGCTGGTGACGAGCTACGCGCGGCGTTCCGGCCGCAGCGGGCCGGGCGCCGGTCGGCCCGCGAAGCT
Source organism: Acidothermales bacterium (assembly GCA_017354575.1). GTDB lineage: Bacteria > Actinomycetota > Actinomycetes > Streptosporangiales > WHST01 > WHST01. The sequence continues at coordinate 4,135 of JAFMQP010000292.1, forward strand.
GTACCGGCGATCCCCGCGGACGATCGAGATCTCGCTGCCGGAACGGCGTTACGAGCTCGCGGCGCAGCTGCTCGCGGCGGCCGTCGAGGACGCCGAGCGCGAGGGCGTCGACCCGAGTGCCGCGCTCGAGCGGCGGGCCTGCCGGCTCGGCGTCGAGCAGACGCGGGCGGTCGTCGCTCCCGACCGGCGGAAGGCGCTGCTTAAGGCACTCGAGGCGCACGGCTTCGAGCCGGACGCCACGGGCGACACGATCGTCTTCCGCAACTGCCCGTTCCACGCGCTCGCCCAGCGGCACACCGAGCTCGTCTGCCACATGGCGCTGTGGCTCGTCAGCGGGATCATCGACGGCGCGGGGACGCCGGGGCTGCACGCGCGGCTGTGCCACGTGCAGGACGGTTGCTGCGTGCGCATCTCCCCCCACCCCACCTCGTGATCAGGAAAGTTCCGGGCGGCTACGGCGACCCGGAACCCTCGTCGTCACGGAAGGAGGGGGTGGGCAGGGCCTGCCGCGTGTCCCTGTGGTCGACCTGCAGCGTGGTGTGCTCGATGCCGTAGCGGCGGGCGAGCATCGCTTCGGCGGCGACCCGGATGCGGTGGCAGTCGCGGTCGGGCGCGACCAGCACGTGGGCGGACAGGGCGGTGAAGGCCGACGTCACCTCCCACAGGTGCAGGTCGTGCACGCCGACGACGCCGTCGAGGCCGCGGAGGTCCGTCCCCACGTGCTCGGGGTCGGTGCCGCGCGGTGCCGCCTCGAGGAACACGCGCCCGGACTCGCGGATGAGCCCGTAGCCCGCCTTCGCCATCAACGCCGCCACCACGAGCGCGGCGACGGCGTCCGCGCGCGTCCAGCCGGTGAGCCAGATGACGGCGCCGGCAATCGCCGTGCCGACGAAGGCGAACAGGTCGTTCAGGATGTGCTGGAACGCGCCCTCGACGGCGAGGCTGCGCCGCGACGCCCGGCGCAGGAGCACGACCACGACCAGGTTG
>JAFMQP010000293.1 GCA_017354575.1 Acidothermales bacterium
CGAGCGACCACGAGCGCGAGCATCACCGTCGCGCTCCTCACCGCGCTCGCCCTGCTCCTGCTCGGTAGCCCCGGCCGGGCGGGGGCCTACCCGCCGACGCCGCCGGACGCGACCGCCTCGGGTACCCATCTGGGCACGCTCACGGTCAAGGCGTCCGGCTCGGACTCCGGCTACAGCCGGGACAAGTTCCCGCACTGGATCGACCAGGGGAACAACTGCAACACCCGCGAGGTCGTGCTGGAACGCGACGGCACCGGGGTCACCGTCGGCTCGGACTGCTACCCGACCACGGGCAGCTGGTACAGCGTCTACGACAAGACGACGACCACCGTTGCGAGCAAGGTGCAGATCGACCACATCGTGCCGTTGCACAACGCCTGGATCTCCGGCGCCAGCAGTTGGACCACTGCGCAGCGACAGGCGTTCGCCAACGACCTGAGCGAGCCGCAGCTGATCGCGGTGTCGGCGTCGAGCAACGAGTCGAAGAGCGACGGCGACCCGTCGCAGTGGAAGCCGCCGAACACGGGCGAGTGGTGCTTCTACGCGCGCGACTGGATCGAGGTCAAGTACCACTACCACCTGACGGTCACCAGCGCCGAGAAGTCCGCGCTCGGCAGCATGCTCGGCAGCTGCTGACCGCCGGTCGGCCGAACAGCGGTCCGGCTCGTCCTCCGCGGACGTGGAGGTTCGAGCCCGACTGTCAGACCCCTTGTGTTCCATGTCAGGTGGAGGTACCTTGGAGGTGTTCGAACAATTGTTCGAAACCGGCGCCGTACAAGGGGCTCGCGGACCGCGCCGGAGGGGCGCAGGAGCCTGCCCGGGGTGGACCTCGACCCCCGCCTCGGGCAGGTTTCGCCCGGGTTCGGGCTCGACGTGGGGAAGCGTCGGCCCGGACCGGCCTCCGGGTACGTGAGCCAGGGAGAGGTGGAGCACGTATGCAGACCAGCCACGCGGATCCGGTGGACGTCCAGCGCCGCGAGGGCAACCCGGAGGCGTTCTGCTGGCGCGGTCGCGTGTTCCGCGTTCAGGGTGTGCTCGCGCACTGGGTGGAGACGGGGCCGTGGGGCCGGTCCGCGTCCGTCCGTGCGCTGCTCGGTGACGACGCCCGCGCCGACGGCGCGGCGGGGGAGCGCGAGTTCTGGCAGGTCCAGGCGGCGGCCGGCCGGCACGCGGCGCCCGGCGTGTACGAGCTGTGCTTCGACTGGTCCGGCGGACTGCCCGGCGAATGGTCGGTGACGACGTCCACGGAGCCGCCGCCCGCGAGGAGCGGGTGATGAGCGTGAGTGCGGAGCAGCGGGCACGTCGCGCAAGGGCAGGTCGGCGTGCCCGGGTCAGGAGGCTCGGGTTCTCGGCGGGGACATATCTCGCTCAGGCCAGGCGCACTCTCGCCGAGGCCGCCGGGCCCGACCCGGGCACGCCGGCGCTGAGGTACTCCGCCGCTCACCTCGCCGCGCTCCGTGGCGCGGCCGCCGTGCTCGCCGCGCGCGGACGGCCGGAGCGACGGCGTCCCGGCACGGCGTGGACGGAACTGGCCGAGGTGGCGCCGGAGCTCGAGGGCTGGGCGGAGGTGTTCAGCGAGAGCGCGCGGCTGCGCGCGGACGCCGACACCGGTACCGCGTTCCGGCTGGGCCACGCCGAGGTGGACGCGTTCTGCCGGCTGGTCGAGGAGTTCCTCGACGCTGTCGGCGACCTGGTCGGCCAGGAGCAGGCGATGCTGCCCACGGCGAGCTGACCGCAACCGCCCTATCCGGCCGGGTGCCGGCGGCGTGGGTAGAAGCCCCATGCGGCGCGGTACGCGTGCATGGCTGTGTACCAGCTCCTGGCCGGGTCCGGCCAGAGCAGCACCTCCGCGACGACGGCGGCGGCGGCGATCTGGAGGACGGCCACCACGATCCAGGGCGGGAGCAGCGACGTCTGGTGGACGACGTCGAACGGGCGGAGGACGTTCACCACCGAGACCACGACGACGACCGTCCCTGCGATCCGACCCCAGTTTCGGCCCTGCCAAGCCTTCACCAGAAACACCGTCCAGACCACGAGCACGATGGCGCTCAGCACGACGCCGCGTACGGTCGCATCGGTGCTCGACCCGGGCGTGAGGTCTCGGGGCGTCTGGCGCGCCAGCCACTCGGCCTGTGCTCGGACGGTGACGACGAAGTCGACTGCGCCGAGGAGGGCCACCGCGGCGAGCATGAGCACCGCGACGCACGCTTGGCGTGGTGCGGCGCCGGGGTCGTCGAGAAAGAGAGCGGGCGCGTGCGTGGCGTGCGGCTGCTGCTAAGCCATGCTCTTCCCCCAGGAGAACATCGGTCCGTAGCGGACCGGACCGGGAGTCTAGCGGCGTTGTCCGGACCCGCGGGGCGTACAGCGTCCGGCCGCACCCGCGGAGCGGCACGCACCCGGGTCTAGGGTGTGCGCGTACCGAGACCCACCCGGCCCAGGGAGGCCACCCATGGCCCGACCGACGCCGCCGCGGCGCTCCGTCCGCACGGCCGTGGTCTGGGACGTGCTGGCGCCGCTCGTGGCGGAGCCGGCCGCCGGGACCGGTCTGGTCGTCGTGGACCTCGGCGGCGGCACCGGTGGCTTCGCGGTCCCGCTCGCCGAGCTCGGCCACGACGTCACCGTCGTCGACGAGAGCGCCGACGCCCTCGCCATCCTGGAACGTCGCGCCGGCGAGCACGGCGTGCGGGTGCGGGCCGTGCAGGGCGACGCCACCGACCTGGTTGCGATCACCGGGGCGTCCGGCGCGGACCTGGTGCTGTGCCACAGCGTGCTCGAGTACGTCGACGAGCCGGCCGCGGCGCTCGCCGCAGTGCGTGCGGTGCTGCGGCCCGGCGGGTCGGTCAGCGTGCTCGCCGCCAACCGCGTCGCCGCCGTCGTCCACCGCGCCCTCGCCGGCCGGTTCGCAGAGGCGCGCCGGACCCTCGACGACGGGGCCGGGCGGTCCGGACCGGACGACCAGGTGGCCCGCCGGTTCACCCTCGGCGGGCTCACCGCGCTGCTGGGCGAGGCAGGCCTCGTGGCCTGCGCGGTGCACGGCGTGCGCGTGTTCGCCGACCTCGTCCCCGGCGGCGTGATCGACGGCGAGTCCGGTGGCGGCGAGGCACTGCTCGGGCTCGAGCGGGCGGCGGCGACGGACGCCGAACTGCGCGCGCTTGCGACGCAACTGCATGTGCTCGCCGTCCCCGGTTGACCGAGATATGCCGGTAGTCCCACGTCGGCGGTCTCGAGATGGCATCCTTGACGCAACGGCCGGCCGTACCCGGCGCGATCGACTTTCGCGCGGCGGACCTCCTTCGTATGCTGGGTACTGGCCGGTAAACCGTGTGGGGGTTCGGCCAGGGCAGGAGGTCGACGTGCCGCTTTCAGAGCACGAGCAACGAGAGCTCGAGCAGATCGAGCGGTATCTCGCTGCCGAGGATCCGAAGTTCGTCAGCTCGATCCGCAACATCACGCCCCGGTCGCGCTACCGCCGGCGGATGGTCTTGGCATGCATCGGATTCCTGCTCGGCGTCGGGCTCCTCCTCTTCGGCGTGCAGAGTGCCGTGCTGGTCAGCATCGCGGGATTCGTCCTGATGCTGCTCTCGCTCGGCTGGTTCGTGTCCAGCGTCATGCACATGCACGGCGGCGACCGCTCGAACGAGCAGCAGCAGCAACAACAACAGACCCGCGAGACACCCGGTGTCGTGTCGCTTCAGCAGACCCGCCGGCAGCGCAAGCGCAAGGGCGGCACGTCACAGCCTCACGCGAAGTCCGGGTTCATGGACCGGATCGAGGCCCGCTGGCTGCGTCGTCGTGACCGGCCCTGGTACTGACCCGGAACCGATCGAGCACCGAGCGCGGGAACAGCAACGCCCGCGTCCGGGTCCCACGGCTCACCCCTCGGGCGAGTGCGCTGCGCGCCGCCCCCACGTCCGATCGCAGGGTCCCCGCCGGTCCCGGCGCGGGCGCGTAGCACGCCCGCTCCTCGGCGAGGGCGATGCGGCGGACTGCCGCGGCGCCCGCGGACTCCGTGGTCAGGCGCTCCTCGAGCCGGCCACCGACCGACCGCGGCGTCTCGCTGTGCCGCACCGAGACGCCGATGTCGGTGGCGTCGTCACGCAGCTCCGCCCAGGCAGCGTGGGCCACGTCCACGGGGTCCCGCGCCCGTGACCAGCGGCGCAACCGGATGATCCGCCGGACGAGCGCGGGCGTGAAGAGCAGCAGCACGAGCAGGATCGCGACGCCCAGCAGGCCGAACAGCGGCGTCCCGAGGCCGTCGCCTTGCCGGCCGACGACCGGCTGCGCGGAGTCCAGCGCGTCCCTTTGCTTCCCGGAGGCGGCGCTCGAGCCGTCGCCCGCGGCGGAGGTCGGGACGTCGGTGGTGCCGAGGTTCTGGTTCGTGTCCTGCCCCTGGTCCAGGGCGTCCGGACGGCTGTAGCCGGGCACCTCGGCGGTGTCCTGGCCGCCGAAGCCCGCGGGCGTGGGCTCGAACCGCACCCAGCCGACGTCCTCGAACCACAGCTCGGGCCACGCGTGGGCGTCCCTGCCGCGCACGACCCACTTGCCGCGGTCCCGGGTACCCTGCGTGAACCCGACCGCGACCCGGGACGGGATACCGAGCGTACGCGCCATCACCGCCATCGCCCCGGCGAACTGCTCGCAGTAACCGCGGCGGTCGTGCAGGAACTGGACGAGCGCGTCGGTGCTGCTGCCGCGCACGTCCGTCGAGTAGCTGAACCCGCCGAGGGCGGTGAACCAGTCCTGCAGCGCCAGCGCCTTGCGGTACTTGGTCGACTGGCCCTTCGTCACGACGCGCGCCGTCTTGCGGACCTCGGCGGGAAGGGCCTGCGGCACCTCGAGGTACGGCCGGAGGACGACGCTGGGGTCGCTCGCGACGTCGAGCTGTGTCGGCCGCGGGTGCGGGACCTCGCTCGTCACGGTGTAGTGCAGCCCGCGCGGCGGGTTCTTCGGACTGAACACGGTGAGCGTGCTCGGCTCGTAGTACCAGGAGCCGTCGGCCTTCACCTGCCTCGGCGCGTACGGCGCGGGCAGGAAGTCGAGCGAGACGTTCGACTCGGCCCGGACGTCGGTGCGGACGGCGGTGACGATGCTGGGGTCGCTGCCGGTCGGCA
>JAFMQP010000057.1 GCA_017354575.1 Acidothermales bacterium
CAGCACCGGGTACTTCGCGAAGTCCTCCTCGGCGAACGGCTCGAGCTCGGCCGGCTCGAGCTGCGCGGCCAGCCGCTTCTCGTCCACGTCACGGTCGCCCGGCAGGCCGATCGCGAGCGGCTCGCGGCGGCCGTCCGGGTGGTGCACCGTCACGAGCACGTTCTTCAGGGTGTCCGACGCCGTCCACGGCCGGTCGTCGCGGGCACGGTGCGCGTTCAGGTGGTCGACGAGGGTGGCGATCGTCGGCGTGTCCGGGGTGTCCTCGGCGTGCGCGGCGGGCGCGTCGTCGTACGCCACCGGTGCGGGCGCCGCGATGCGCACGGCCTCGACGTTGGCGGCGTAGTCGCAGCTGTCGCACCTGACGTAGGTGTCCTCGCCGTTCTCGGCGACGGCGAGGAACTCCTCGCTCGCCGACCCGCCCATCGCGCCGGACATGGCCGCGACGACGACGTACCGCATCCCGAGGCGGTCGAAGATGCGGATGTACGCGCGCCGGTGCGCCTCGTACGACTCGAGGAACGCCTCGTCGCTGACGTCGAAGGAGTACGAGTCCTTCATGACGAACTCACGGCCGCGGAGGATGCCGGCGCGGGGGCGCGGCTCGTCGCGGTACTTGGTCTGGATCTGGTAGAGGTACAGCGGCAGGTCCTTGTACGAGGAGTACATGCTCTTCACGAGCAGGGTGAACATCTCCTCGTGCGTCGGGCCGAGCAGGTAGTCGTCGCCCTTGCGGTCCCGCAGCCGGAAGATGTTGTCGCCGTACTCCGTCCACCGGCCGGTCGCGTCGTAGGGCTCCTTCGGCAGCAGCGCGGGGAAGCGGACCTCGTTGGCGCCGATGGCCGTCATCTCCTCGCGCACGACGCGCTCGACGTTCCGCAGAACCCGCAGGCCGAGCGGCAGCCAGGAGTAGATGCCGGGCGCGGCGCGACGGACGTAGCCTGCCCGGACGAGCAGCCGGTGGCTCGGCACCTCCGCGTCGGCCGGATCCTCCCGCAGCGTGCGAAGGAACAACGTCGACATCCGAAGCACGGCCAACTCCTCTTGCTCGGTCACGTGGTGATGCCCGCGAGGATATCCACGCGACCGCACGGGACGCGCGCGGATATCCCGTCCGGGTGGGTCTTCGCGACGACGGCGATCCTGCGTCGACGCGGCACCTTCACACGACGAACCAGGGCTTCCCACGGCCTGCACGTCGTGGGAAGCCCGGGTTGATCATGAGAACATGATCAACCCGGGGGCGTCCGTCGGCAGGGGTCGGTGGCCGTCCGGGGCGTCGGTGGCTGTCAGCTCTCAGGCCGTCTTGTGCACCGGGGTCGGCGCGCTCGCGGTGCTGCGCCAGTTCACCGACGGCTCGAGGGCACGCACGTCGACGCGGTCCTTGTGCTGCTCGATGATCCGGTACAGCGACGTGAGCAACGTGTCCGACAGCAGGTGCGGCCGCAGCCCCAGGTCGGTGAGCGCCGTGTGCGTCACGTTGTAGTAGTGGTTCTCCAGCTCGACGCGCGGGTTGTCGACGTACTCGATCTCCACCGGGCGGGGCGCGGTGTTCTGGATGGTCTTCGCGATCTCCCCGAGCGAGAACGACTCGGTCATCTGGTTGAAGACCCGGAACTCGCCGGCGTCGGCCGGGTTCTCGCACGCGAGCCTGATGCACTCGACGGTGTCGCGGATCTCGATCAGGCCGCGGGTCTGGGTGCCGTTGCCGTACACCGAGAGCGGACGCCCGAGCACCGCCTGGATCGCGAACCGGTTGAGGACGGTGCCGAATACCGAGTCGTAGTCGAAGCGGGTCGAAAGCCGCGGGTCGAGCGACGTCTGCTCGGTCTCCTGGCCGTAGACGACACCCTGGTTGAGGTCCGTGGCACGCAGCCCCCAGATGCGACAGCCGAACTCGATGTTGTGGCTGTCGTGCACCTTCGACAGGTGGTAGAACGATCCCGGCCGCTTGGGGTAGAGGACCCGGTCGGTGCGGCCCTTGTGGGTGACCTCGAGCCAGCCCTCCTCGATGTCGATGTTCGGCGTGCCGTACTCGCCCATGGTGCCGAGCTTCACCAGGTGGATGTCCCGGTTGATCTCGCCGATCGCGAACATCACGTTGAGGGTGCCGACGACGTTGTTGGTCTGCGTGTAGACGGCGTGCTTGCGGTCGATCATCGAGTACGGCGCGGCCCGCTGTTCGGCGAAGTGAACGACCGCGTCGGGCGCGAAGTCCCGGAAGGTCTCGTACGCGAAGTCAGCGTCGCACAGGTCGCCGCCGTAGACGGCGATGTCACGGCCCGTGTGCTCCCGCCAGGTGCGTACACGCTCGTGGAGCGTCACGATGGGGACCAGGCTCTGCACGCCGAGCTCGTGGTCGTACTGTCGACGCACGTAGTTGTCCACGACTCCCACGTCGTGGCCGTGTGCCGACAGGTACAACGCCGTCGGCCAGCCGAGGTAGCCGTCGCCCCCGAGAACGAGAATGCGCATGAACTGGGACCTTTCCGATGTCCGCGACAGACACCTTCGTTACCGGAACGTCACATGAGCCTAGAGCATCGTGCTGTGCCGTCCGCAACGTCGGGTAGCCGCCACGGCAGCCTCATGAAATGGTATGTACCCCATGTCTGAGCTAGACGCGAGCGCCGAGGGACACGGCGCCTTTCTCGCCGCCACGGGGCGCGACCCGGAGGACTCCGGTGACGCGCAACGTCGTTACCGCCGATACCAGCACGACCTGATCCGCCCGCACTGTGGCACGACCGTCGTGGAGGTGGGCGCGGGTGCCGGCGAGTTCGCCGCCACCTTCACCGGCCCGGAACGGTACGTGGTCACCGACCTCGACCCCGACTGCGTCCGGCTGCTGGGCGAACGGTTCGCGGACCGGCCGGAGATCACCGCTCGGCAGATGGACGCCTCAGGGACGGTGGCGCTGGACGAGCCGGCCGACACCGTCCTCGCCGTCAACGTGCTCGAGCACATCGAGGACGACGCCGCCGCGCTGCGGGCGCTGGCGCGCATGGTGCGCCCGGGCGGCACCGTCGTCATGTGGGTGCCCGGGTACCAGGCGCTGTACGGCGAGTTCGACCGGTCGGTGGGACATCACCGGAGGTATACCCCCGGGACGCTCACCGAAGCGTTCACCGCCGCGGGTCTGCGCCCGACGACCGTCCGCCCCGTCAACCTGCTCGGCGGGATCGCGTGGTGGCTCGCGGTGCGCAAGGGCGGGGTCGGGCGTCCCGACCCGCGGCTGGTGCGGTGGTACGACCGGCTGGTGGTGCCGGTCACCAGGACGATCGAGACACTTGTCACACCTCCGTTCGGACAGTCCGTGCTCGGCGTGGCCGTCGTGCCCGGGCCGGACCCGTCCCGGTAAGGTTCGTGCCGATGGGCATACAGGCGCGGGCCCAGCAGCCGCCGCACGTCGCGCGGCGGTCGCTTCTCATCCGCTTCACCAAGTACACCGCCGGTTCGGTCGTCGCGACGGTGTGCTCCGAGGTGACGTTCCTGCTCGTCTACGGCGTGTTCCACGGCGGCAGTGTCGTGGCGAGCGTGCTGGGCTGGCTCGCCGGTGTCATCCCGAACTACTTCCTGAACCGGTCCTGGGCCTGGGGCCGCAAGGGCAGGCACGACCTGCGCCGTGAGGTGCTGCCGTACGCCGCCATCGCCCTCGTGACCGTAGGCCTCGCGAGCCTCACGACGCACGTCGCAGGTGTCCTGGTGCCCAGGCTCATCTCGACGCACTGGCTGCAGGTCGGCGTCGTCGGCGCGGTGTTCCTCGCGACCTACGGCGTGCTGTTCGCCGCGCGGTTCGTGCTGCTCGACCGGCTGTTCGGCCTGCCCCGCTCCCGCCACCAGGTCGACACCACGACGCGCGCGTAACGCAGGCCGTACACCAGGTTGTTGCCCTTCTTCGAGCTGCCCTGGTTGCGGTGCCGCATCCGCATCGGCAGCTCGACCACGCGGAACCCGCGGGCGAGGACGCCGATCAGCAGCTCCGACGACTGGTACTGCGACTGCGCGAGCGTCACGGCCCCGGTCAGTTCCGCCCGCATCGCGCGGAACCCGAACGACGTGTCCGTCACGCGGATGCCGGTGAGCAGGGACACCAGACCGGCGAAGACGACCGTGCCGACCCGGCGCACCGGGTCGGTGGCGTCGTTCTGGCCCAGCGCGCGCGAGCCGGTGACGAAGTCCGCGCGGCCCTCGACGATCGGGGCGAGCAGCGTCTCCAGTTGGTCGACGTCGTACTGCCCGTCGGCGTCCGTCGTCACCACGTACCGCGCGCCGCGCTCACGGGCCAGCCGGTAGCCGAGCCGCAGTGCCGCGCCCTGGCCGCGGTTGCGCGCTGGCCGGCAGACGTACGCACCGTGCCGCCGCGCCCGGACGGCCGTCGCGTCGAGGCTGCCGTCGTCGACGACGAGGACGTCGACGGCCATGCCGTGCGCCTTCTCCGGGATCGACTGGACCACGCCGCCGATCCCGCGCTCCTCCTCGTACGCCGCGATGACGACGACCACGGGCGCGAACTGTGCCTCGCCGTGGCGGTCGGAGAACTCCCGCAGCGCCGCGGCGTCGGTCTCGGCGTCGTCGGTACCGGACGGCGCCGCCGCCCGCGTCGGCGCGACGTCAGGACGTCGCAGCATCGCGGTGAGGCCGAGCGCGCCGGCGAGCGGCAGGAGCACGAGCGCAGGCAGCTGGTAGCGCCAGGAGAACTCCACGTTCGCCGCGACGAGCAGGGCGCTGACGGGGACGCCCGCGGCGAGCGCGGTGACGGCGCGCATGCCGGACCGCCGCGCCCGGCCGAGTCCCACCGCGCCGCCGAGCGCGAGCAGCAGGCAGCCGCCGAGCGCGGTGCCGCGGACGAAGCCGACCCGCTGGTAGTCGACGAGGAACGCCGCGAGCCGGTGGTTCACGTGCTGTCCGCCGCCGCCCCACCTGTTGACGTACTTGGTGACGTCGTACGAGTGGTGGTACTCGCCGGACGGGAACTTCCAGCGGTCCAGTTCCGGCTCGCCGCGCTGGGTCGTCTTGCTCCACGCGAAGCCGCGCAGGAAGTTGTGCCCGACCGCCTGCACCATGCCCCACGGCTGGTGCCGGATCACCCGCCGGGTGAAGTCCGCGATCGCGGCGTTCGTCGACACCCCGGCGGGCGGGTGCAGCCGCTTCGCCGGGCGGCTCTTGTCGTTGATGTACCAGTCGGATCCCGGCCGCTCGCCCACCGGCCGCGGGTCACAGAGCACCCGCTCGTAGCTCGGCAGGTCGAGCCCGCGGCAGTCCGCGAACGTCGCGACCAGACCGTACTGCGCCATCACGTCGCTGTCGGTGACCCGGTAGCTGCCGGACCAGGCGTGGAAGTAGACCGCGTACCCGGCGAGCGGCACGGCGTACGTCACCGCGAGCATCACGGCGGCGAGCAGCCGCTTGCGCCACGTCCGCCCGACGAGCAGCACGTAGCCGACGGCGACCGCGACGGCCGCGAGGCCCACCAGCCGGGTCAGCGCCGCGGCGGCGAGCACCAGGCCCGCGACCGCCGCCACCTTGTAGCCGACCTCGCCCCGGCGCGCGAGCACGAGCAGCAGCAGTACCGACAGCGCCGTGAACAGCGCGTCGGACATGATGAGCTCTTCGATCTGCACCTGGTAGGCGTCGAGCAGGACGGGCGCGACCGCGAGCGCGGCGACCCAGCGCCACACGCCGAACCGCCGCAGCAGCACGTACCCGCCGACGCCGGTGAGCAGCCCGACGACGTGGTTCGCGATCGCCGCGAAGACGAGGTGGCGGGTGGTCAGCAGCACGGGCGCGAGCAGCAGAACCGTGTACCCGAGCGGGCTGCGTCCCGTCGGGTTCATCTCCTCGATCGCCTTGAGGTAGCGCACCGAGTCGACGAAGAACAGCGCCGGCCGGTACGCGAGCGTCGCCACGACGCGCAGCGCGATGCCGGCGGCGAGGATCAGCAGGAACGCCCAGTGCCGGCGGAGGAACGTCGCCACCGGCCGCCGGGGTCCGGCCGCGGACCGGTCGGCGTCAAGGCCACCGGAGACGCCCCCGGTCTCGCTCGGGGCGCGCGTGTCGGACACGGCGGTCATCGGGTCGCGGCGAAGTCGGCCCACACGGTCGCGAGCCCGGAGTCGAGGTCGTGGGACGGCTCGTACCCGCAGGACTGGGACCGTGCGATGTCGACCACGACCGCAGGCATCTCGCCCGCCTTCGCCGCGACGTGGGTCACGGGGATCGGCGCGCCGGTCACACGGCGGGCCGCGGCCACGAGCGCGTTGACGGTGACCGACTCGCCGGAGCCGACGATCGCGGTGCCGGCGAGCTTCCCGTGCAGGGCCAGCCGGATGCCCTGCGCGGCGTCGTCCAGGTGCACGAGGTCGCGCCGCTGCTCGCCGTCGCCGTACACCTCGACGCCGCGGTCGTGCAGCGCCGCGCGCATCAGCCGCGGCACGAAGCTGTCCTTGTGGCCCATGCCAGGGCCGTAGACGTTGGTGAACCGCAGCGCCGCGGTGGCCATGCCGAACGCACCGGCGTACCCGGCGAGGAACGCCTCGCCGGCCGCCTTGGTCGCGCCGTACGGGGACAGCGGTCGCGCCGGCGTGTCCTCGGTGATGGTCGTGGTGCCGACGTCGCCGACGACGGCGTTGGTCGACGCGAGCACGAACGTGCCGACGTCGTGGGTCCTGGCGAGCTCGAGCAGCGCGGCGGTCAGCTCGACGTTGTCGCGGACGCAGTCGACCGGGCGTTCCACCGAGCGCAGCACCGACGTGAACGCGGCGAGGTGCACGACCGCGTCGACGCCGTTGGCGAACGCCTTCTCCCGCACCTCGGGGTCGTGCAGGTCGCCGGGGACGTACGCCACGTCCGCGTCGGGGGTGCGCATGTCGGCGACGACGACCTCGTATCCGTCGGCCGACAGGAGGTCGACCACGCGGGAACCGATGAAGCCAGAACCGCCTGTGACGAGAACCCGCGTCACGTAGATCAACCTCTCGGGACGGTGACGTTTCGGAGGGCACGCTACCGTGGACCCCTGTGGTACCCCTAACCAGGCACGCGTGGGTTAGACCCTGCTACAACCAGCCACGCTGCTCGGCGACCCGTCCCGCCTCCGCGCGGGTGCGCGTGCCCGTCTTGCCGATCGCACTCGACAGGTAGTTGCGCACGGTTCCCTCGGACAGGAACAGCCGCTGCGCGATGTCCGCCACCGTGCCGCCGTCCCGCGCGGCGACCAGCACCTCGCGCTCGCGAGCGGTGAGCGGCGACTCCCCCGCCGCGAGCGACGCCGCGGCCAGCTCCGGGTCGACGACCCGCAACCCCTGGTTCACCCGGCGGATGGCGTCCACCAACCGGTCGACGGGCGCGTCCTTCACCATGAAGCCGCTCGCGCCGGACTCCATCGCCCGGCGCAGGTAGCCGGGCCGCCCGAAGGTGGTCACGATCAGCACCCGGCAGTCGGGCACCTTGTCGCGCAGCGCGGCGGTGACCGCGATGCCGTCCAGGCCGGGCATCTCCACGTCGAGCAGCGCGACCTGTGGGTGGGTGCCCGTCGCGAGGTCGACGACCTCGTCACCGCGGGACGCCTGCGCCACCACCTCGATGTCGTCCTCGAGCGACAGCAGCGCGGCCATGGCACCGCGGACGAGGTTCTGGTCGTCGGCGAGCAGCACCCGGACCGGTTCGGTCATGTCACGCCCGCACCGCGGGAGCCGTCACGTACAGCCGGAAACCGCCGTTTCGCCCCGCACCGGACTCCACCGTGGCGCCCACGGCCCGCGCCCGCTCGCGGATGCCGCCGAGCCCGTTGCCCACGCCGCCGCGCGGGCCGCGCCCGTCGTCGAGCACCTCGACCGACGTCGGCGTCACGGTGATCCAGCAGTGCCGGGCACGGCTGTGCCTGACCACGTTCGTGACGCCCTCGCGGACCACCCAGCCGAACAGCTCGCGCAACCGGCCGGGCACCTCGTCGACGGCGAGCGGCAGTGCCGACTCGACGCCGGCGGCGTCCAGCACCGCGCGTGCGGACGCCAGCTCGCCGGCCAGCGTAACCTCGCGGTACCCGGCGACGGTCCTGCGCACGTCCTCCAGCGCCTCGCGGGCGAGCAGCTCGATGTCGGCGACCTCAGGTCCGACGCTTTCCGGCCGGCGCTTCGCGAGCCGCCCCGCCAGCTCGGCCTTGACGATGATGGCGGTGAGGCTGTGCCCCACGATGTCGTGCAGGTCGCGGGAGAAGCGCGCGCGTTCGGCGTCGACGGCCATGTGCGCGATGTCCTCGTGCGCGCGCCGGATCACCGCCTCCTGGTTCTGCATGCGACGGACCGCGAGCATCAGCAGCGCCACGGCGAGGGTGATGACGCCGAGCCCGACCGAGTACGACGCACCGGACAGTACCGGGAGCCCGTAGCCGTTCCACGCCACCGCCGCGGCGGCCACCGCGATGCCGACGCGCAGCGGCCACATCATCAGGCCGAGTGTCATCGCGAAGATGACGTACGTCGCGGCGTCCTCGTGGACGACAGGCGACATGCCGAGCCCGACCGCCAGCAGCGCCACCGGGATCACCAGGCCCCAGCGCGGCGCACATCCCGAGAGGGACGCGAACCCCATCCGCAGACTCAGCACGTACGTCGCGGCGAACGCGACGGTGACGGCGCAGCCGACGACCCGCAGCCACATCGGGTGCGGCTGCGTGACCAGGTCCGAGAACGGGCTCGCCAGGTAGAAGATCCAGACCCCGGACAGCAGCCAGCCCCACCGCCGGCCGGGGTGCTCGGGCACCTCGAACGGCGTGCGCCGTGCCGCGGAGTCTGCCATCGGTTGCACGGTACCGGTCGTCATGCCCGTGCCGTGTCCGCCCGGTAGCGCCGGGACGCGAAGGCCGCGAACAGGGCCGCCCACCCGAGGAGCACGAGCACGCCCAGCCAGCCGAAGCCCGGTGCCCCGAGCGCGGCCCGGCCGGCCAGACCGAGCCAGTACGACGGCACGAGCTCCGCGATCGTCCGCAGGATGTGCGGCATGACCTCGACGGGGACCCAGAGGCCGCCGAGGATGGACATGCCGAAGAAGGTGAACATCGTGGCCGGCTGCACCATGTCGACGTTGCCGACGTAGCCGATGCCGACGCCCAGCAGGACGAACGGGATCACCGCCACCCAGGTCGCGCCGACCGCCTCGAACAGCTGCGGCCACGGCATCCGCACACCGGACGCGATGCCGACGGCGTAGACGCACACCAGCGACACCAGCGTCACGAGCCACGCGACGATGCCCTTCGCGAGCACGTATGCCAGCGGCGGAAGCGGCGTGAGCCGCAGCTGCCGGTTCCAGCCGAGCTTGCGTTCCAGCGCGATGTTCGCGGCCGAGAACAGCGCCGCGCCGATCGAGCCGTAGGCCGCCATGCTCACCATGACGTAGGCCTTCGCCGAGATGTTCGCCAGCATGCCGCCGTTCAGGTTGCCGAAGACCAGGAACAGCAGGGCGGGCATGGCAACGGTGAAGATGGCCGTCCGCGGGTTGCGCAGCACCCGCATGATCTCCAGGCGCAGGTAGCTGATGCTCACGTGTCTTCTCCACCGGTCAGGGCCAGGAACGCCTCGGTCAGGTCCGCACCGGTGACCTCGACGTGCCTGGCGTCGGCGTACGCCGACAGGAGCGCGCGCAGCGCGGCGTCGGAGTCGGTGCAGTGCAGTTCGACGGACGTGCCGTGCACGTCCACGCGGTCGACGCCGGGCAGCGCCTGCAGGGCAGCGCGTTCGGCGCCCGGCAGCGTCGCGCGGATCACCCGCTCGGTGACGATCGACTTGATCTCGGTCGTCGATCCGTCCGCGACGACCCGGCCGTTGCGGATCATCACGACCCGGTCCGCCTGCTCGTCGGCCTCCTCCAGGTAGTGGGTGGCGAACAGGACGGTCTTGCCGACTTCGGCCTGGCGCCGCATCGACTGCCAGAACGCGACCCGCGACTCGACGTCCATGCCCGCGGTGGGCTCGTCCAGGACGACGAGGTCGGGGTCGGGGACGATCGCCATGGCGAAGCGCACCCGCTGCATCTGCCCGCCGGAGAGCTTGCCCGCCCTGCGCCTGGCGAGATCGGCGATGCCGGCGCGCTGCAGCGCCTCCGTCACCGTCAGCGGGTGCCGGTGCAGCGACGCCACCAGCGCGACGACCTCCCGCACCGTGATGTCCGGCAGCAGCTGCCCGATCTGGAGCATCGCCCCCACGTGTCCGGCGCGGATCGCGTCCTGCGGGCCGAGCCCGAACACGCGGGCGCTGCCGGCGTCCGGCTTCGTGAGGCCCAGCATCATGTCGATGGTCGTGGACTTGCCGGCACCGTTCGGCCCGAGCAGCGCGACGACCTCGCCCGGCGCGATGGCGAGGTCGACGCCGTCCACCGCGGTCGTCGGCCCGTACCTCTTGCGCAGCCCGGACAGGAGCACGGCGGCCCCCGTCGCCGCTGCCGTGTCCGCAACGGCGTCGACCGCCGTCGGGAGGTAGACGTCGTTGGTCATGTCGTGGAGTCTGCCGGCGGGACGGCGTCGCGGGCAGTGATGCGCATCGGCATCCGACCGTGACATCTGTCAGGCGTGGGAGGGCGGGCCTCAGAAGAGGACGGACATGAAGCAGCCGTGGTCGCGGAAGCCGGCCCTGTCGTAGGCCGCCCGCGCGGGCTCGTTGTAGTCGTTGACGTACAGGCTCACGGCCGGGGCGACCGAGCGCAGCGCCTCGGCGACGACCGCGGCCATGCCGGCGGTGGCGATCCCGCGCCCCCGGTATGCCGGTGGCACCCACACGCCCTGCACCTGGCAGGACCGCTCGGTGGCCGCCGCGATCTCCGCCTTGAACATCACCACGCCGTCGTCGATGCGCGCGAACGCCCGGCCCTGGCGGACCAGCTCGGCCACCCGGGCCCGGTAGATGACGCCGCCGTCGGACGCCACGGGTGAGACGCCGACCTCCTCGGTGAACATCGCGATGCACGCGGGCAGGATCACGTCCACCTCGTCGGCTCGCACCCGGCGTACCCGGCTGTCGGGCGGCACCGGCGACGGCGTCGTCGCGACGAGGTGCGGCTGCGTGCGTACCGCCCGCGCCGGTCCCCACGACGGCTCGAGCAGCCGCCACATCGGGCCCACCGCGTCGGCCGGCCCGACGACGGACGAGCAGCGCCGGCCCTGCCGCCTGGCGCGGTCGGCGAACGCGTGCACGGCGTCCTCGCTCGCCTGGACGGGCACCAGGTTGGCGCCGGCGTAGCAGAGCGAGACCAGCTCGCCGCCGGCGTGGTACCCCCACACCTCGGCGCCCAGCCGCCAGGGGTCCAGGCCGCTCGCGGCCACCCGCGACGCGACGAACACGTCGGTGACCGGGTCGCGGTCGAGGAGGGCGCGGACGGCGGGGAGGTCACGCTCGTCGAGGACGCGAAGGGGGGATGTCCTGAGCATCCGTGCCACCCCTCACCCGTCGACCGGTCAGGACACCTGTACCTGAGGCTCGCCCGAGCTTACGCCGTCGGCCTCCATCCGGTCGGCGATCCGCATCGCCTCCTCGATGAGGGTCTCCACGATCTGCGCCTCCGGCACCGTCTTGATGACCTCGCCCTTGACGAAGATCTGCCCCTTGCCGTTGCCTGACGCGACACCGAGGTCGGCCTCCCGCGCCTCGCCGGGGCCGTTGACGACGCAGCCCATCACGGCGACCCGCAGCGGCACCTCCATGCCCTCGAGCCCGGCGGTCACCGCGTCGGCGAGCTTGTAGACGTCGACCTGCGCGCGTCCGCAGGACGGGCAGGACACGATCTCCAGCGACCTCGGCCGCAGCCCCAGCGACTCGAGGATCGCGGTGCCGACCTTCACCTCTTCGACGGGCGGCGCGGACAGCGAGACGCGGATGGTGTCGCCGATGCCCTCGGCCAGCAGCGCGCCGAACGCGGTGGCCGACTTGACGGTGCCCTGGAACGTCGGGCCCGCCTCGGTGACGCCGAGGTGCAGCGGGTAGTCGCACTTCTCCGCCAGCAGCCGGTAGGCCTGCACCATCACGACCGGGTCGTGGTGCTTGACCGAGATCTTGATGTCGCGGAAGTCGTGCTCCTCGAACAGCGACGCCTCCCAGAGCGCCGACTCCACCAGCGCCTCGGGCGTCGCCCTGCCGTACTTCTGCAGCAGCCGCGGGTCGAGCGAGCCGGCGTTGACGCCGATCCGGATCGGCGTGCCGTGCTCCTTCGCGGAGGCCGCGATCTCCTTGACCTGGTCGTCGAACTTCTTGATGTTCCCTGGGTTGACGCGGACGGCTGCGCAGCCGGCGTCGATCGCGGCGAACACGTACCTGGGCTGGAAGTGGATGTCGGCGACGACGGGCAGCTGGCTGTGCCTGACGATCTCCGGCAGCGCGTCGGCGTCCTCCTGCCTGGGCACGGCGACCCGGACTATGTCGCACCCGGCCGCGGTGAGCTCGGCGATCTGCTGCAGGGTGGTGTCGACCTCGTGCGTCTTGGTGACGGTCATCGACTGCACCGAGATGGGTGCGCCGTCACCGACCGGGACGTCGCCCACCATCAGCCGGCGGGTCTTGCGCCGCTGCGCCAACGGCTGCGGCGGGAGCTCCGGCATGCCAAGACTGACGCTGCTCATCCGCGACTGCCTCCTCGTCGTTCGCTGGGTCGCCCCTCCATCATCGCTCGGGGAGACGGCACGCTGGGTAAACGGCGTCCCGGTGTCTCTAGAACGGTGTCTTGAGCGGGTTCACCAGGTCGGCGGCCACCAGGACCAGGCCGAGGCCGACCAGTACGACGAAGACGAAGTACGTCGCCGGCAGCAGCTTGTTCATGTTCACCGGGCCCGGGTCCGGGCGCCCGCGCCGGCGGGCGAACCAGGCGCGCAGCCGCTCCCAGACGAGCACGGCGACGTGGCCGCCGTCCATCGGCAGCAGCGGCAGCAGGTTGAACACGCCGATGAACACGTTGACGCTCTGCACCATGTTCAGGAAGTACGACGCCTTCGCCCGGCCCGGTGTGTCGGAGCCGAACACGTCCCCCGCCATCCGGGCCGCGCCGACCACGCTGCCCACCTGGCCGCCCTTGGTGTCGGCGCGCTCCGGCGAGAACAGCTTCGGCAGCGCCGCGGGGATGTCGCCCAGGGTCTGGAAGATCAGGCCGATCTCCCTGACGAAGAAGGTGCCGGTCATCGCGACTCCCTCGACCGGCCCGTACGTCTGGTAGCCGGTGACCTTGGCCTGGGAGACGACGCCGAGGTACCCGATCTGCTTGCCGGTGGCGGCGTCGGTGACCGTAGCCAGCCTGACCGCGACGTCGCGGCTGGTGCCGCCGCGGGTGACGGTCAGCGTGACCTTCTTGCCGCCGTTGACCTTGAGGTCCCTGCTGACCTCCTCCCAGCTGTTCACCGGCCTGCCGTTGAAGCCGGTGATCCGGTCGCCCGGCTTCAGCCCCGCCTTCGCCGCCGGGGACCTGGCCGAGTTCTGCGTGCAGTCGC
>JAFMQP010000294.1 GCA_017354575.1 Acidothermales bacterium
AGGCCGGCGAAGGACCGCTCGTGCTGCTGTTGCACGGCTTCCCGCAGTTCTGGTGGACCTGGCGGCACCAGCTGCCCGCCTTCGCGGCCGCCGGCTTCCGGGTCGCGGCGGTCGACCTGCGCGGGTACGGCGCCAGCGACAAGCCGCCGCGCGGGTACGACCTGCCGACGCTCGCCGACGACGTCGCCGGTCTGGTCCGCGCCCTCGGGGAGGCGAACGCGTGCGTCGTCGGGCACGGCTGGGGCGGGCTCGGCGCGTGGACGGCCGCCGTCACCCATGCCAAGACGGTCAACCGGCTGGTCGCGGTCTCCGCGCCGCACCCGCTGCGGTTCCGCGCGGCGATCGGCCGGGTGCCGCACAACCTGCGCGCGCTGCCGCACGAGCTCGGCTTCCAGCTGCCCTGGCTGGGCGAGCGACGGCTGACCGCGAACGACGCCGCAGGCGTCCGCCGGATGCTGCGCGAGTGGTCCAGGGCGGGCTGGCCGGACGAGGGAACGGCGGCGCGCTACGCGGCGGCCATCCGCGTCCCGCATGCGGCGCACAGCGCGCTGGAGTACCACCGCTGGCTCGGCCGGTCGCTGTTCCTCCGGCCGGACGGCATCCGGTTCGTCCGGGCGCTGCGGCGTACGCCCGTGCGGGTGCCGACGCTCGTCCTGCACGGCGCCCGCGACCCGATCGTGCACCCGCAGACGGCGGCGGCGTCGGCGGCGTACGTCGAGGCGCCCTACCGGTGGCGACTGCTCGACGGCGCCGGCCACTTCCCGCACGAGGAGAGCCCCGACGCGGTCAACCGCGTGATCCTGTCCTGGCTGCGGGACGAGGAACCCGACCGCTGAGCCTCAGTCGCACTGCTGGGTGCTGACCGGGCTGGTCGCGGTCCGTCCGCGCGTCGCGTCCGGCCTGACCTCGTGCGCGGTGAGCACGTAGCCGGTCTCGGGGTCGTCGACCGCGGCGGCGAAGACGACGCCGTAGACCTCGCCTCTCGGGGTGAGCAGCGGGCCGCCCGAGTTGCCCGGCCGCACCGTCGCGCGGATCGAGTAGACCTGGCGCACGGTCTCCGTGCTTTGGTAGATGTCCGGGCCGCGGGCGTTCTCCCTGGACCGGATGCGCGCGCCGCCGACCACCAGCGGCCCGCCACCGGGGTGCCCGGCGACCACCGCGCTGTCGCCGGACGCCGCGGGGCCGTCGAAGCCCAGCGTCGGCCGGCCGAGGCCGGGGACGTAGAGCACTGCGATGTCGCGCCGGGGGTCGAACAGCACGACGCGCGCATGGTAGGTCCGCCCGCCGACCATCACGCTCGGGCCGCCGCGGACGCCCGCGACGACGTGCGCGTTGGTCATCACGCGCTGCGGGGCGTAGACGAAACCGGAGCCGTCGATCTGCCGGGAGCACTCCGGCGCGGTGCCCTCGACCTTGACCACGCTGCCGAGCGCCCGCTGGACGCCGGGGTTGTCCGCCACGCCGGGGTCGGGCGGCTTCACCTGCACCGTGTTCGTCGGGCCGAGGCCGCCGAACACCTGCGGGAAACCGGACTGGTCGACGGTCCGCCGGAACTCCCTGAACCAGGTGCGGGCGGCGTCCGGCATGACGCCGTCGACCACCCGGAGCAGCGCCGAGTGGCGTACCTGCGAGGCGAGCGAGGGGAACGGCGACTGCACGGCCGCGGTGCCGATCAGCCACGCGACGAGCAGCAGCGCGACGACCGAGAGCGCGGCGCCGCCGGCGGCGTCGAGCACGCGCGCGGAGTGCCAGCGGATCCGCTCGCGCAGTGCGTAGCCGATCGCCGACGCCACCAGCTGGCCGAGCGCCGCGGCCACGAAGACGCACGCGACGGCCACCAGCGCGCGGCCGGTGCCCGGCCCGGCCAGCGCCGTCGACACGCCGGGCGCGAGCTGCGCTCCGAGCGCACCGCCGCCGAAGAACCCGACCAGGCTCAGGGCACCCGCGACGAGCCCCTGCCGGAATCCGGACACCGCGAAGATGACGGCGAGGACGCCGAGCAAGAGGTCGAGAAGGTCGCCAGTCAACGTCTGCCATCGGAGTCGGCGGGGCGTGCGGTCACGCGGGAACGTTACCGGAGTGGGCTGTGAGTCCGGCTCGGCGTCCTAGCGGTGGTCGGGCGGCGCGGTGCGCAGCGCGAGCTCCAGCTGGTCCCGCGGCAGCTCCTCCACCGGAGACGCCGACCACGGCCTGGCCCACCCGCCGAGCTCGAGCACGCGGTCGAGCAGTCCGCCGGTGAAACCCCAGATCAGCATGTCGCCGGCGCGGAACGCGGGGCCGACGTAACCGGTGGGATGGCGGATGCGCAGCCGGTTGGCCGGGTCGACCAGGTGCGCGACCGGCACCCGCGCGACGGCGGCGGTCTCGGCCTGGTCGACGGCGTGCACCGCGGACGGCTCACGCCACCAGCCGAGCACGGGCGTGACGACGAAGTCACTCACCGGCAGGTACAGGGCCGGCAACGTGGCGAGCACGTCGACGCCTGCCGGGACCAGGCCGGTCTCCTCCTCCGCCTCGCGCAGCGCCGTGCCCGCGGGCCCGTCGTCGCCGGGCTCCTCGCCGCCGCCGGGGAACGCCGGCTGTCCCGCGTGCGAACGGAGCCCGTCGCTGCGCTGGACGAGCAGCACGTCCGGCCCGGCGGGACCCTCGCCGAACAGGATGAGCACGGCCGCGCTGCGGCCGCCGCCGTCGGGCGGCGGCGGGTAGCGGCTGAGCTCGCGCGCGTCGACGGTCCGCGCGGCGTCGACGAGCTGCCGCAGCCACCCGGGCGCGCCGGTCACGACCGCACCCCGAGGTGGGCGTGGACGTCGGCGGTGAGCGCGGCGTACGACGGGTACGGGCCGAACCTGGTGTGGACGACCTTGCCCGCGCGGTCGACGAACAGGGTGACCGGCAGGCCCTTGCCCGCTCGGGCGGCGACGGCGAGCCGTCCGGCGGCGTCGTAGACGTTCGGGTAGTGCAGGTTGCGGTCGATCGCGAACCACAACGCGGCGTCCGGGCCGGTGTCCTGCGAGTCGACGCCGAGCACCCGCACCTTCGCGCCGGACGCGTGCAGCCGCTGGAACAGCGGCGCCTCGGCGCGGCACGGGTCGCACCAGGTGGCCCAGAGGTTCAGGACGGCGGGCCCACGCAGCCCGCCCATCGCGACCGCGGGCCCCTTGCCCAGGCAGGGCAAGGTGACGGCCGGCAGTGCCGGGCCCTTGCTGCCCGGCGGCGCGGGACGCACCCGCGGGCACGTCGCGAGCCGGGCCTTCGCCACCAGCGACGGGGACGCCGACCGCGCCACGGGTGTGGGCGGCCGCGGCACGCCGGAGGAGGCGGCCGTACCACCGCCCCCGCCGCACCCGCCGAGCAGGACCGCCGCGGCTGCCACGGCTGCCAACGCCGCCGCCGTGCCGGAGAGCCTCACGACGGCGCCAGCTGGCTCGGCGACTTCAGCAGCTTGCGCGCCTTCTCCGGGTCGGTCTCGCCCTCGCCGAACGACGGGCAGAGCGCGGCCAGGACGCAGGCGCCGCACGCGGGACGCCGGGAGTGGCAGGCGCGCCGGCCGTGCCAGATGAGCCGGTGCGAGAGCATCGTCCACTCCTTGCGCGGGATCAGCTCGCCCACCTCGTGCTCGATCTTCACCGGGTCGGTCTCCGTGGTCCAGCCGAACCGGCGTGACAGCCGCGCGAAGTGCGTGTCGACGGTGATGCCGGGGACGCCGAACGCGTTGCCCAGCACGACGTTCGCCGTCTTGCGGCCCACGCCGGGCAGCTTCACCAGCGCGTCGAGCGTGTTCGGCACCTCGCCGTCGTGCGTCTCGACGAGTGCCTTGCCCAGGCCGATCAGCGACCTGGTCTTGGCCCGGAAGAACCCGGTGGACTTGACGATGGTCTCCATCTCGTCCGGGTCGGCGGCGGCGTAGTCGGCGGCGCTCGGGTAGCGGGCGAACAGCTTCGGCGTCACCTCGTTGACCCGCACGTCGGTGGTCTGCGCGGACAGGATGGTGGCGACGAGCAGCTCGAGCGGGCTGGTGAAGTCGAGCTCGCAGTGGGCGTCCGGGTACGTCTCGGCGAGTTCCCTGTTGATCCGCCGGGCGCGCCGGACCAGACCCAGGCGGGTCTCCTTCGCGAACCTGTTGCGGCGGCCGCGGGGACGTGCGCTCGGCTCGGGACGGGTCTTCGTGGGCACTCCGCTAGCCTACGGTTCAGGTGTGACGCACTGCATCGAGCCGTCGGCCGGGGACTGTGCGTCAGCCGGATACGGATTGCGAGGAGGCGCGGTGGACATCGAAACGCTGCGGCGTGCCCCACTGTTCGCCGGTCTGAACGAGCAGAGCTCGAACGAGCTGTTGGAGAAACTCAGCCAGGCCCGGGTGAGCCGGGGCGAGCACCTCTTCAGGGAGGGCGAGGAAGGCGACAAGGTCTACGTCGTCCTCACCGGCAAGATGAAGCTCGTCAAGGCGTCCTCGGACGGCCGAGAGAACCTGCTCGCCGTGATCGGGCCCGGTGAGATGTTCGGCGAACTCTCGCTGTTCGACCCCATCCCGCGCACCTCGTCGGCCGTCGCCGTCTCGGACAGCGAGCTGGCGGCGTTGGGCCACCAGGACCTGCGGCCGTGGATCACCGCGCACCCGGACGTCGCCATGCAGCTGCTCCGCGCGCTGGCGCAGCGGCTGCGGCGTACCAACGAGGTGATGGCCGACCTCGTCTTCACCGACGTCCCCGGCCGGGTCGCGCGGCAGCTGATCGTGCTGTCCGGCAAGTTCGGCCGGCGCACGGCCGAGGGCATCCACGTCGAGCACGACCTCACGCAGGAGGAGCTGGCCCAGCTCGTCGGCGCGTCCCGCGAGACGGTCAACAAGGCGCTCGCCGACTTCGCCAACCGAGGTTGGCTGCGCATCGAGCCCCGCGCCGTGATCCTGCTCGACGACGAACGCCTCCGCCGCCGCGCCCGTGCCTGACGCCTGACGCCTGCCACCTGCCGCCCATCTCCTCGCTCACTTCACATGGCGCGACCCGACTTTGCATGGCGCGACTCGAAAATATGTCCGGGGCGACCCGATTCCGATCGAGCCGCGCCATGTAATGTCCGGCG
>JAFMQP010000058.1:0-11781 GCA_017354575.1 Acidothermales bacterium
GGGGACGCCCACGTTCAGCGGGTGGTCACCGGGGACGGTGTCCTTGCCGTCCAGCGACGTCGCGATCGGGATGTTCAGCCGCTCGGCCAGGGCGACCAACTCCGGTCCCGCGCCGGAGTCGCGTACACCGCCGCCGGCCACGATGACCGGGCGCTGTGCGGACGTCAGTTCGGCCAAGGCGGCGGCGATGGCTCGCGGGTCGGCCTGCGGGCGCAAGGCCGCGACGTGAAACTCGTGAACCGGCGCCTTGATGTCTGCGTCAAGTTCGGCATTTTCGATGACGTCGCCGGTGTGGCCGGCCAACTCGAGGTGGGTCGGACCCGGCTTGCCGGTGACCGACGTCCAGAATGCGTGCTCGAGGAGATCCGGGAGGCGGCTGACATGGCCCACCTGTGCGCTGAACTTGGTGAAGGGCTTGAACAGCGGGAAGTCCTCGGTCTCCTGGTAGAAGTTGCGTGCCCGGCTCCACTCGTAGGGACCGCCGGTCAACGCCACCACGGGCGAACAACCGAGCGACGCGTCCTTGAGGCCCGCGGCGAGATTGGCCGCGCCGACGGTCTGCGCCATGCAGACACCAGGCGTGCCTGAGGCACGCGCGTAGCCGTCGGCCATGTAGGCGGCGGCTTTCTCGCCGTGGGTCACGATCCGCTTGATGTCGGTGTGACGTTCCAGCTCGTAGAGCGACTTGCTCAGGATCGTCGGGACGAGGAAGACGGAACTCACTCCGTAGCTGTCGAGGGTACGGGCGAGGTATTCCGCTCCGGTCATTGCCATATGCCTGATCTCCTTCGCTATGAGTCACCCAGGTGCGACTGGTCGTCACGCCGGGCGGCTGCCCGGCGTCGATCGCCGCCCGGTGGGCTCAACTACGAGCTTCTGGGCAGAACCGACCTCTCCATTTCCGCGCGGTCGACGTGGCCGTACGTCCCGTCGGAGTCCATTCTTTCAGCGAATGAAGTGCATGGACATACCGAACGGCCCCACACGACCAACACGCCGGGCGTAGACACGCAACGAGCCAGCTGAACCCGGTAGTGCCTCGGGCTCACTGCGCACGTCCACGGCACGTGCGCGGTGACGCCACTCAGGTTCGCGTCGAGGTTATTCCTCAACGCTCCGCGGCGTATCGGAGTCCGTCGAGGAGCAGCGCGACCATGCGGTGGGCGGGCGCGTGACGAGACCGAGCCGGCCGACACGACGAAGGATCAGGTCGGCGCTGTCGTCGGCCACGTCGTTGCGGGTGATCTCGTCGTCCTCGACGGTGAGCGGGAACGTCTCCACCGAGGGGCCCTCGCGCCCGGTCGGGGTGACGTCGAAGAATGTCTCTCACGTGCCCGTGTCGTGGTCACGTGTCGCGCTCCTTCAGCTGTCGTATCCGGGAGTCGGCGGGATCGGCCGTCCCGCGCGGACGGCGTCGACGACGGCCCGGGCGTCGGTGAGCCGGTACTCCTCGCCGTAGACGGCGCCCGGCCCGCGCGGCGCCTCCATGACGGCGCATCCCGCGGTGCCGCCGAGGTCGAGGGGCTGGAATCCGGCGTCGTCGACCAGCCGGGCCACGACCTCCTCGGCCGCGAGCTGGTCAGCCGGGCGCGATCGCGGGCGAAGCTCAGTCTCGTCTCATGTCCCGCCTCGGCCAGAAGCCTTGCGCAGTTGCCGCCGATCCGGCCCGCCCGATGATTCCTACGCGCATTTCGTCCTCGCTTCGACTGTCGATTCGGGATGGAATTTGGAGGCGTCGTGGCGCGACCACCGGTCCGTAGGTACGGGTCGGCCAGGATGTCGGTTCACTTCTTGATCGACATGAAACCGCTACACTGCCCGCACATGGGCGGGTCGGGTGCCGCCTGTCCTCGTGCACGTGCCTGACGAACGGAATGAGGGCGCAACCATGTCGCGTATGCATGAGTGGCGGTTCAAGGCCGTGGCCGTGGGCGTCGTCGCTGTCGTCGCCCTGGCCGGTTGCGCGCAGTCCACGAAACCACAGGGCAAGGCGAGCAACGGCGTCACGCTGGTCAAGAAGGGCGTCCTGACCGCCTGCACACACCTGCCGTACGAGCCGTTCCAGTTCACCCAGAACGGGAAGATCGTGGGGTTCGAGGTCGACCTCGGCGACCTGATCGCCAAGGACCTCGGGGTCAAGCAGAAGGTCATCGACACACCCTGGGAGGGCATCGTCACGGGGGAGGACTTCAACAGCGGGCAGTGCGACATCGCCTACGGCGGCGCGACGATCACGGACGAACGCGCCAAGGTCGTCGACTTCTCCAAGCCCTACGTCGACGTGAAGCAGGCCGTGTTGGTGAAGAAGGACTCCGGCATCGACGGGCTGGACAAGCTCCGTGGCAAGAAGCTCGGCGCCCAGTCCGACACGACCGGCAAGATCTACGCCAGCAAGCACGCGAAGCAGTACGGCTACACGATCGTCGACTTCGAGGACTACGGCCTGCTCACCACCGCCGTCCGGACCGGTCAGGTGACGGCGTCCATCGCGGACAGCGGCGTCCTGCAGTACTACGTCAAGCAGCATCCGGACACCAAGATCGGCGCAATGTACGAGACCGGTGAGCAGCTCGGCTTCATGTCGAAGAAGGGCGACAACCCGATGCACGACGAGGTCGACAAGGTGCTCGACAAGGCGAAGCAGGACGGTACGTTCGACACGCTCTACAAGAAGTGGTTCGGTGTGGCACCGGTCAAGAACTGACACCTCGTCACGATGGTGAGCCCGGTGCGGATGTCCAGGCGGCGCCGCGGTCAGGTGATCCGAGGCGTCCAGTACGCCGTCCTCGTCGCCGTCGCGGTGACGCTGGCGCTGCTCGCCGACTGGCAGGAGATCGCCAGGGCATTCTTCAACCTCCCGGTCGCCGCGGCGCAGTTTCCCAGCATCATCACGACGGCACTGGTCAACACGGCCGTCTACTCGGTGCTCGGGTTCTGTTTCGGGCTCGTGCTCGCGGTGCCGCTCGCGCTCATGAAGTTGTCGTCCGTGCCGCCGTACCGCTGGATCGCCACCGTCTACGTCGAGTTCTTCCGCGGGGTCCCTGCGCTGCTCGTCTTCGTCACGTTCGGCTTCGGTGTCCCGCTTGCGTTCCAGCTCAGGTTCGACATCTACAGCACGGTGATGCTGTCGCTGGGGCTGGTCGGCGCCGCCTACATGGCGGAGACGATCCGTGCCGGGATCCAGGCCGTCGACACCGGCCAGGTCGAGGCGGCGCGATCGCTCGGCATGTCACACGGGCGCACGATGGTGACCATCGTGATCCCCCAGGCGTTCCGGATCGTGCTACCACCGCTCACGAACGAACTCATCCTGCTGACCAAGGACTCGTCCTTGATCTACCTGCTCGGGCTCGCGACGAGTCAGTACGAGCTGGCGAAGTTCGCCCGCGACGTGCTCAACACGACCGCGTCGATGACGCCGCTGCTGCTCGCGGGCCTCTGCTACCTGATCATCACGGTTCCGTTGTCCCACCTGTCGCGTTACCTGGAACGCCGGACCGGTGGCCGGACGGTAGGAACACCGGAGTCGACCGGCATCGAGGTGGAGGCATGACAGACGAGCGAATCGTCAGCCTCGAGCGTCTCACCAAGTCGTTCGGCTCGCTGGCCGTGCTGCGCGGCATCGACCTGACGGTCGACAGGGGACAGGTGATCTGCATCATCGGTCCCTCCGGGTCGGGGAAGACGACACTGCTCCGCTGTATCAACCTGCTGGAGCAGCCCGACTCGGGCCGCGTCGTCGTGGACGGCGCGGAGCTCACCGACCCCGACGCCGACATCGACAAGGCGCGGCGCACCATCGGCATGGTGTTCCAGGCGTTCAACCTGTTCCGCCACCTCAGCGTTCTGGACAACGTCACCGTCGCGCAACGCAAGGTACTGAAGCGCGGCCGCACGGACGCGATCGAGGTCGCTCGGGCCAACCTGGCGAAGGTGGGTCTGTCCGACAAGGAGGACGCGATGCCGGTCCAGCTGTCCGGCGGGCAGCAGCAACGGGTCGCGATCGCACGGGCGCTCGCGATGGACCCGCACCTGATGCTGTTCGACGAGCCGACGTCCGCGCTCGACCCCGAGCTCGTCGGCGACGTGCTCGCCGTGATGCGTGAGCTCGCGGACGAGGGCATGACCATGGTCGTGGTCACCCACGAGATGCAGTTCGCCCGTGAGGTGGCTGACGAGGTGCTGTTCATGGACGCCGGCATCGTGGTCGAGCAGGGGCCGGCGGACCAGGTGATCGGAGACCCGACGCACGAGCGCACCAGGACCTTCCTGGCGCGCGTGCTCAACCCGGCGCAGGGCAAACCGGTTCCGTGAGCCTGGCGCAACACAGACTCAGGCAGTCGGCTGGCCTGTCGACGTACCGCCCCGGTCCTCGGGCGCGACGTCCGCAATCGACTGAGTGAACGTCCAGCCGTGCCCGGCGAGGTCTCGGACCGAGTACTGCCTTTCTCCGTACGCGTAATCGTTGGGGGGACTCAGGATCCGCGCCCCGTACTGCCGTGCGTGCTCGTGGTGCGAGTCGACGTCCTCGACCTGGACCATCACGCTGTGGCAGCGAGGACCGTCTCGGTCGGGCAGCTCACGCCCAAGGGCGGGATCGGCGTCGGCCACGATGACCACTCCGTTGCCGTACGAGAGCCGTGCTCGATGACAGCCGGCTCGCCAGACCTCGGCGAAGCCGAAGACGTCGCAGAGCCAGTCCACCGCCTGGCCGACGTCGGGATACACGAGTTCCGGCACGACGTTCGCCCTGCCGGTCGTCCTGTTGAACCGCACATCCCTATCCTGCACCCGACAGATGTCCGCCGGAATCCCGGAGAAGTCTCCGAGTGGTCGACGGCGCTCAGCCCAGGACCCGCACCGCCTCCGGCGCGAACAGCTCCTCCGGCTCGACTCGCCGGCTCGACAGCCCCTGCTCGTAGCAGTAGCTCGTCGCCGCGCGCAGGGTTTCCAGGTTCGCCTCGACGCCGTAAGGAAAGGCGTCGCCTGCGAAGAGCTCGTCGACCTCGGCCAGCGCCTCGTTCAGCCAGGGCAACTCGACGGCCAGGCTGTCCAGGCGACGCAGCCGACGGCGACCGATCTCCTTCGCCTCGGCGAAGGCTGTCGCCAGATCGGCGGCGAGGGTGCGGTCCTTCTCGTAGACGTCCCGGCGGAGGACGACCAGATGCATGATGGGAAAGATTCGCGTGCGCCTGTAGTAGTCACGCTCGACGGGGCCGCTGTCCGGGAACAGCCGCCGTACCGTCGGTTCCGCGACACTGGGCGGGAGCACGCTGACGAGGGCATCGAGGTCGCCCCGTGCCAGCATCGGGACCAACGCTGTCTCCTCGGGTATCCGGCTCAGCCGCACATCCGCCGGGAGGTCGACGCCGTACCGCGCCCGGTAACCCGGCTGTTCGAGTCCGCCGGTGTACCAGTCCATCTCTCCCGGCGTCACACCGTAGTCGTCGCTGAGGAATCCGCGCACCCACACGGCCGCGGTCATCTGGTACTCCGGGACGCCCACGCGAGCACCTCGCAGGTCGGCCGGGCCGGAGATTCCCGAGTCGGAGTTCACGTACAGGCAGTTGTGGCGGAAACTGCGCGAGGTGAACACCGGTATGCCGACGAACTCGCAGTCCGGTCTGCTCGTGAGGATGATGAAGGTGGCGAGCGACATCTCCGAGGACTCGAACTCCGCGCCCTGCGCCTGCCGCCGGAAGAGATCCAGGGCTTCGGAGAAGTCCACGTAGTCGATTCGAAGGTCGGTCGTCGAGTCCTGCTCGTCGAGGCGGTCGAGCGCCCGGTCGAAGTACCTCAACCCCGCGTACTGCAGCGTCCTTGTCACCGTCAATTCCTCTCTGCCGGCCGGTCCACGACGGGGTTCTACCTTTGCGCCTGGCCGCGCAGGCCCGTTTCCGCGAAACGGATGACCTGGTCGGCGAACGCCGCTGGGCATTGCAGGTTGGGAAAGTGCCCGACGCCGGGCAGCACCCGCAACGACGAGACGGGAATCCGCTCGGCCATCACCTCGGCCGAGTGCAGGTAGTCGACGTCGCGGTCGCCGGCGACGACGAGCACGGGTACGTCGACCGAACCGAGCCGCGGGACGAAGGAATCCATCGCGACCAGTGTGGCGAGCGCCCGGGTCGTGCCCGGCACGGGGTTCGCTTCGCTGATCTCGCGGGCGCGTGCGTAGTAGTCGTCGGCCGGGGACGTCCACATGTCGACGCCCGCGCCGCTGCCCTCGGCCCGCACCGACTCGATCAGTGCTTCGAGCCGCGATCGGCCGGCCGCGGACGGTGCTTCGGCACGGGCAGAAGCGACCACCAGTCCCGCGAGCCGGCGAGGGTGGCGGACGGCGTGCTCCAAGGCGACCCGGCCACCCATCGAATGCCCGACGTGGACGAACTTCACCAGTCCCAGGTGGCGTGCGAGCGCCTCGACGTCTTCCGCCAGCTCGGCGAAGCCGAACGGCGTGTCGCCGCCGCCGGACCCGCCGCGGCCGCGCGCGTCGTAGCAGGTCACACGGAACCGCTCGGCGAGGCGCGCGACCACGTCGTCCCAGGACGACGAGTTCTCGATGACGCCGTGCGACAGCAGCACGTCCGGGCCCTCGCCGATGACCTCGTAGTGCAGCGTGGCGTCGCCCAGCTCCGCCTTCATCGTGGCACCTGCGAGTACGAGCGCATGGTGTCCAACAGACGCGAGACCCGCGTGCCGAGCCAGTCGTCGATCCGCGGCCTGGACCAGTCGTCGCTGTCGGCGGGCAGCGCGTCGCGGTCGTCCATGAGCCGGTCGCGGACGTAGCCACGGACGACGTGCGGGACGGGCTCCACCGCGGCGTTGACGGCGAGCTGCCAGTCGTCGGTCCAGCGCCGCTCGAACTGCTCCCTGTGCCGGCCGAACGCGAACGGCGGTGGCGACCCGGCGTCGACCCGGTGCTCGTCGCGGAGCGCGGCGGTCGCGGCCTCGTCCAGTCGCCAGTCGGCCGTCACGACGCCGTACACGTCGCGTGCCGCCTCGACCGACACCAGGCCGTCCGTGACGTCGCGCAACACGAGCCGGGGGTCGCGGCGTCGCGGGTCACCGATGCCTCCGCCGCCGGCGGTCTCGAAGTGGATGACGTCGCCGGCACCGACCTCCAGCACGTCGATCTTGCCGACGTCGGTCATCGTGCCGTCGTGTTCCACTCGGCAGCTGCCGGTGGCGGCGGGCAGGCCGCCGGCGCGGCCCCACGGCTGGAAGGTGAACCGCTCCAGACCCCGCGCCGTCACGTAGGTCTGCGGCGTCGTGAACCGCAGCGAGTACCGCAACCCGACGCCGCCGCGGGTGGCGCCGGCCCCACCCGAGTCCGGACGCAGTCCGTACCGCTCGACCAGCACCGGGATCTCGGTCTCCAGCACCTCCGCGGGAATGTTGCGGTAGAAGCCGGTGGTGAAGTCGACGCCCTCCGTGCCGTCCACCCCGTGCCGGGCGCCGGAGCCGCCGACCAGCGGTTGGGCGATGCTCATCACTCGTGTCCCGGTCTCCAGGTCCGGCGCGGACGCGAGCATGATCGAGCCCTGCCCGCAGCCGACCGCGGGAACCGCGTCCGGGTCGGCCAGCGCGAGCGCGCCGAGCACGATGTCGGCCACCCTGAAGAACGTCGCCTGTCGGGCACCGAACGCCGCGCCCGGCCGGGGGTTGATGACGGTGCCACGCGGCACCCGTACCTCGACGTTGCGGATCATGCCGGAGTTGTAGGCGATGTCGGGCTTCTTCGTGCGCAGGTAGTTGACGACGCCCAGCACCAGCAGGTAGTGCCCGTCGCGACCGTAGGTCGCGATGTTGTACGCCGCCGCGACCTGGGGGTCGGTGCCGGTGAAGTCCAGCACCATCCCGTCGCCGTCGATGCGCATCGTCAGCCTGATACGCACCGGCCGCCCGCCCGGTATCAGGTCGCCCTCGAGGTAGTCCCAGAAGGTGTAGTCGCCGTCCGGCATCGCCGAGACGATGCCGCGTGCCTCGTCCTCGGCGAAGTCCAACACGTCGTTCATCGCGGCGCGCAGCGTCTGCGCGCCGACCCGGTCCAGCAACTGCCGCACCCGAGACTCCGCCCGGTCCAGGGTGCCGAGCATGGCGAGGATGTCACCGCGGTTCTTCGCCGGGATCCGGCTGTTCCGCAGGTAGATGTCGAGGATCTCGTCGCGCACCTGGCCGTCCCGCACCAGTCGGGTGGGCGGCATGATGACGCCCTCCTGGTACTGGTCGGACGCCGAGGGCGTCACCGAGCCGGGGGCCATGCCGCCGACGTCGGTGCAGTGCAGGAACGCCGCGGCGAAGCAGACGAGCTCGCCGTCGTGGAAGATCGGACGCCAGGAGAACGTGTCCGGTGTGTGGGTGACCAGGCCACCGCTGCGTTCCGGGTCGTTGGTGAACCACACGTCGCCGGGCCGGTACGGCTCGCCCTGGGCGAGCACGGAGTCGAAGCCGAGGCCGATCGCGATCCAGATGCCGACCCGCTTCGAACAGGCGGCGACCTCGCCGTCCGGGGTTAGCAAGGCGACCACGAAGTCCTGGGTCTCCTTCACGAACACGGTGTGTCCGCAGCGCATGACGAGCTCGCCCATCTCCTCGACGATGCCCTGCAGCTGGCCGTGCATCACCTCGAACGTGACCGGGTCCAGCCGACGGCTGCCGGTGTGGCGGGTGCTCACGATCGCCACACGCCTTCCAGGTTTCCGGTGTCGCCGTTCTCCCAGAACTCGAAGTCCGGCGTGACGAACGTCGTCGTGTCGTACTGCAGCAGGACCGCGGGGCCGTGCATCCGAGCGTCGAGCGGCAGCCGGCCGCGGTCGTAGACCGGCACCTCGATCGCGGTTCCGCCGTAGCTGACCCGACGGGTCTCGCGCGGGGTCGCGGAACGTTCCGTCCGCGTACGGGTCGGGCGGGGCACCACGCCGCGTGGAACGCCGGTGAGCAGCCGCAGCTGCAGCACCTCCAACGGCGAGTCCTCGTCGCTGTAGCCGTACACCTCGGCGTAGCGGCGGTGGAACTCGCTCGCCTGCTGCTCGTGCAGATCGTCGACGGACACCGTCAGCTCGAAGGACTGCCCCTGATAGCGCATGTCGGCGGTGCGGTGGTGGCGCGCCGCCGCCGTGGGAATTCCCTGTGCCGCCAACCACTTCCCGGCGCGGGCCTCCAGCGAGGCGAACGCGTCGTCGATCGCCTCGTGGTCGTCGAGATCCCAGCGGCCGCTGACGACGAAGTCCATCTGCTGGTCGGTGAGCGCGCCGCCGACCCCACACATCCCACCCGGCGTCGCCGGCACCAGCACGGATCGGATACCGACGTCGGCGGCGAGCATGAACGCGTGCGTCGGCCCGGCTCCGCCGTACGCCATCAGGCAGAACCGCGTGTAGTCGGCCCCGTGCTTGGCGATCAGCGGCAGCAGACCGGCGTGCATGTTCGCCGTGGCGACCCGGATGATGCCCTCCGCCGCCTCCACCGGGGCGACGCCGAGACGGCCCGCGAGGCCCGCGACCGCCTCGTTCGCGCGCTCGCGGGAGAGCCGCATCGCACCGCCGAGCAGGTCGGTCTCGCCGATGATGCCGGTCAGCAGGTACGCATCGGTGACGGTCGGCTCGACGCCGCCGCGGTCGTAGCAGGCAGGTCCTGGAACGCTGCCCGCGGACCGCGGGCCGACCTTCAGCGCGCCATGTGCGTCCCAGTACGCGATCGAGCCCCCGCCCGCGCCGATGGTGTCGATCTCGATCGCCGGCATGAAGTACGGATACTGGCCGACGAGGTTCTCCGTTCCCAGCCGCGGCTGTCCGTCGACGACGGCCATGTCCGCGCTCGTGCCGCCCATGTCGAGGGTGAAGACGCGGGCGTGGCCGGCGTCGCCGGCGACGCGGGCGGCACCGGTGACGCCGACGGCCGGCCCGGACAGCACCGTACGCACCGGCGTGCGGGCCGCCTCCTCGATGGAGAGCATGCCGCCGTTGGACTGGGTCATCAGCAACGGGCAGTGCAGCCCGGTGTCCCGCATGGCCTGCTCGAGCGAGCCGTAGTACGTCACCATCCGGGGACCGATGTAGGCGTTCATCACGGCGAGCAGGGCCCGTTCGAACTCGCGCTGCTGCGGCCAGATGTCGGACGAGACGCATACGAGGACGTCGGGCCAGCCCTCGGCGAGCAGGTCACGGATGCGCTGCTCGTGTCGGGGGTTGGTGTAGGAGTGCAGCAGGCAGACGGCGATCGCCTCCACGCCGTCCTCGACGAGCGCGGCGACCGCTGTGCGGGCCGCGGCTTCGTCGAGCGGACGCACCACCCGGCCACTGACGTGGATGCGTTCCTCGACCTCGGCCACTCGCGAACGGGGCACCAGCGGAATCGGCCGGGCGGCGTCGAAGTTCGGCGCGTCCGGCAGCCGGTTGCGTCGGATCTCCAGCACGTCGCGGAATCCCCTGGTCACGAGAAGGCCGGTGCGGCAGCCGGAGCGCTCGATGATGGTGTTCAGCGCGATGGTCGAGCCCGCCGCAAGGTACGCCACGTCGCTCGCGGCGACGTGGTGCTGGACCAGGATCTCCCGCACGCCCTGGACGACCGTGCCGACGAGGTCGTCGTGCCGGGTGGGTGTCTTGTGTACGACCGTCCTGCCGTTCCGCTCGTCGACGAGGGCGACGTCGGTGAACGTGCCGCCGACGTCGACACCGAGCCGCCAGCGCGGATCTCGGGACGCCGCTGCGGCGAGGGCGGGAGCCATGCGCGGGACGCTAGCTGCCGGCTACGATGGCGTCCAACGATCGCTTTCGATACCAGGATCGGCGTACCCGATGGAGCTGCGGGATCTCCGCGTACTCGTGGCGGTCATCGAGGAGGGCGGCTTCACCCGGGCCGCGGATCGCCTGCACCTCGTGCAGTCCTCCGTCTCCGACGCTGTGCGACGACTCGAGCGCGAGTTCGGGCTGCGGCTGGTCGACCGTGACCGGCGGGGCGTGCGTCCGACGCCGGCAGGCGAGCGGCTGCTGGTGTGGGCGAAGGTGTTGCTCAACAGCGCCGGCAGGGCCAGCGAGGAGCTGTCGGAGTTCCGCAGCTTCGCCGGAGGGACGTTGCGGCTGGGCCTGCTGTCGACCATGGTCCCCGTGGTGCTGCCGCGACTGTTGACCGAGATGCACGCCCGGTTCCCCCACCTGGAGGTGCGCGTCGAGGAAGGGCTGGCCACCACGCTGGTGGACCGGCTGGTGACGTGCGACCTCGACCTCGTCGTGCTCTTCCTGCCTACGCCGCACAAGGACGGGTTGACGTTCGTCGAGGTGAGTCCCGTGCCGTTCTCGGTGATCGTGCCCGCGACACACCGGGTGAGGCGGCGGGCGTCGGTGGCGCTCGCCCATCTCGCCGACGAGCGCTGGGTGACGTTCCCGCCGCAGAATCCCGGCAGGCTCTGGCTCGAGGACGCGTGCATCCGGGCCGGCTTCAGCCCGACTGTCTCCGCCGTCGTCGAGACGTACGCGCAGCAACGCATGTTCGTCGAGGCCGGCTACGGGGTGGCGGTGGTGCCGTACGGCGACGCACCGCTGTGGCAGCCTCTGCACAGCGTCCCGCTGGACGTCCCGCTGCCCGACTTCCGGGCCGGGTACGTGTACAACACCCGGCAGCAGTACCGCTCGCTCACGACGATCACCCGGCTGGTGCGTGACGCGCTGGTGGACGTCGCAACGGCGGGTGCGGCCGCCCGGCGCTTCCGGTCACGCACCGCCTGACGCGTCCCGCACCGACCCGGCGTCGAGTCCTGGCGCCGGTCCTGGGAGACGTGCC
>JAFMQP010000058.1:11791-13402 GCA_017354575.1 Acidothermales bacterium
CCCGGGGTGCCCAGGGCCGTCTCCAGGACCGTGCTTCCGGTCAGAGGGAGGAGCGGGAGCCGGGCTCCTGGTGGGGGACGGTCTGCGTGCTGGGAACGGTCGGGGGCGGCAGAGTGGCGACCTCCTGCTGCTCCAGCGCGACCAGCGGTGCCGGGTCGGAGAGCTTGGGGAACGGCACGTCCCTGCGCGGGAAGCGCAGCGCCGAGATGAGGTCACCGACCGTCTGTCGCCGCCAGGCACTGATGTTCGGTTCGTGCACGCCGAACCGGGCCTCCATGAAGCGGAGCAGCGAGGTGTGGTCGAACACCTCGCTGCTGACCCAGCCGCCCTGGCTCCACGGTGAGATGACGAACGTGGGGACGCGGAAACCGAGTCCGATCGGCCCGGCGATGTTGCCCGCCTGCCGGGGCAGCGGCGCGGTGATGTACTCCCCGGGCGTGCCCGGCGGTGGAGTGGGCGGGGCGACGTGGTCGAAGAAGCCGCCGTTCTCGTCGTAGGTGATGAACAGGACGGTCTTGGCCCAGACCTGTGGGGTGGACGCGAGCGCGTCGAGAAGGTTGTAGATGTACTCGGCGCCCGCACCCGGCAGGCCGGGCGGGTGCTCGTCGGACTCGGGCTGGATCCAGGAGACCTGCGGGAGCTTGTCGGCACGGATGTCGTCCATGACGGCGGTCTTCGACCGCAGCTTCATGCCGTTCTCGTAGAGCGGGGAGCCCACCGGCGCGGTCTGGAACTGCCTGAACCATCCCAGCTCCGGGCCGTCCCCGAAGACACGCGACGCGTAGCTGCGCCAACTGATGCCGGCGGCCTGCAGCCGCTCGGCGTAGGTCGTCCAGGTGAAGCCGCCGCTCGCGGGGAGCACGTTCGTCGCGACGTTCGGGCCGCCGTTCGCGCCCGTCGGGTCGATCGTGCCGGTCAGGGCGTGCAGCCGGTTGGGCCAGGTGGGGCCCATCACCGAGCAGTGGTAGTTGTCGCAGATCGTGAACGCGTCGGCAAGCGCGTAGTGGAACGGGAGGTCGGCACGCGTGTAGTAGCCGATCGCGCCCGGGCCGAACGTGGGGTCCGACGCCCGCTGCGCCGTCATCCAGCCGTCCATCCTGCCGTCGTTCCACGCCTTGTGCATCGTGGGCCACCCGTGGTCCACGTCGTGGATGGCCGCGGCGCTGGTCGTCGTCGTGTCCAGGTGGTACGGCAGCGTGTAGCCGTCGGGGTTCGCCGCGTCCGGCTGGTACAGGACCGACCGGCCGGTCGACAGCGTCTGGGCGTTCGGGTCGTCGAATCCGCGCACGCCGGACAGCGTCCCGAAGTAGTGGTCGAACGAGCGGTTCTCCTGAATGAGGACCAGCACGTGCTCGATCTGGCGAAGAGTGGCCAGCTCTGCCGGCGTCGTCGCCGCGAGCGCCTTCCTCATCGATCCGGGGAACAGTTCGAAGGCGGCGACGCCCAGCCCCGCCGCGGCCGCACCCAGAAACCGCCTTCTGGTGACATTCTCCATGATTCGGTTCCTCCACGTTCGTTCCCCGGTCTCGACGTCGACCGAACGTAGGAGATGTCGATGAAGCGGACGGGACGGTCGGGCGGACGCGACGTGATGAACACGCGACGGTCGGA
>JAFMQP010000295.1 GCA_017354575.1 Acidothermales bacterium
GACCTCGTGCCGAAGGGACAGCAGAGCAGCGAGGGCCTGCTCGAGGAGTTCCCGCCGTACGACTCGGTGTTCGACCCGATCAACAAGGTGCTGCTGCCGCGCGCGGACATCGCCACCGAGACGCTCGTGGCCGGGCTGGAACGGCTCGGCTGGGAGGCCGAGGACGTGACGGCGTACCGCACCGTGCGGGCCGCGCCGCCGCCGGCGGAGACCCGCGAGGCGATCAAGTCCGGCGGGTTCGACGCCGTGCTGTTCACGTCGTCCTCGACCGTGCGCAACCTGGTCGGCATCGCCGGCAAGCCGCACGCGACCACCGTCGTCGGCGTGATCGGGCCGCAGACCGCGGACACCGCGGAGGAGTTCGGGCTGCGTGTCGACGTCGTGGCGTCGAGCCCGTCGGTGCTGCAGCTCGCGGACGAGGTCGCCGAGTTCGCCGCACAGCGGCGCGACGACATGACGGAGGCCGGCCAGCCGTTCCGTAAGCCGAGCGAGATGCGCCGAGGAGCCAGGCGCCGCAACCGCTAGCGTCCGCTAGTGCCGGTGGTCGTCTGGTCGCCGGGTTCCCCCGAGCCATGTAAACCATGCCGGTGGTGGCTTTACACGGGTCATGCCCCGTGTAAAGCCACCACGGGCCATGTTTACATGGCTCGGGAGAACGGCCCGGAGATCAAACCTCGTTGCCGGCGTCGTCCCACATCGCCGGGCGGAGTTCGACGGTGCCGCCGGGCTGGGCGAACCGCGCCGCGATCTGCTCGGCCCGCTCGCGGGTCGCGCAGTCGATGAGGAAGAAGCCGGCGAGCTGCTCCTTCGCCTCGGCGTACGGGCCGTCGCTGGCCACGTGGCCGGTCGGGCTCCACGCGTACACGGTGGCCTTGGCCGGTTCGGCGAGCGCCTCGGCGGTGACGAGCTCGCCCGACTCCGAGATCTCCTTCAGCAGCGCGTCGAAGTCACGGTCCATCTCGTCGTGCCTCTCCTTCGGCAGCGCGCGGCCCTCGGCGGTGAGCTTCTGCGTCGGATGTCCCCAGGGGTCGGGGTTGCTGTAGATGAGGATCACGTACTTCACGGTCGTCTCCTTCGTCCGGTCGAGGTCGCCCGGTACGTCGGAGCGGACCGGGAAGGCTCGACACGGCGCCCGACGTAGGCTGGTCGCCGTGAACCTCCCGGAGTTCCCCGTCTCCCGGCCGCGCAGGCTGCGGCGGTCCCGCGCGCTGCGCCGGCTCGTCGCCGAGACCTCACTCGCCCCGTCCGACCTCGTCCTGCCGCTGTTCGTCAAGGAGGGTATCGCCGAGCCCCAGCCGGTCGGCTCGATGCCCGGCGTCGTCCAGCACACCCGCGACTCGCTGCGCAAGGCGGCGTTCGACGCCGCGCAGGCGGGCGTCGGCGGGCTGATCCTGTTCGGCATCCCCGCGGTGAAGGACGCGCGCGGCTCGGCGGCGGACGACCCCGACGGCATCGTCCAGCTCGCGCTCGCCGACCTCGCGAGCGACCTCGGCGACGCCACCGTCCTGATGGCCGACCTGTGCCTGTGCGAGTACACCGACCACGGCCACTGCGGCATCGTCCGCGACGACGGCACCATCGAGAACGACGCGACCCTCGAGCGGTACGCGTCCGTCGCCGTCGCCCAGGCGAACGGGGGCGCGCACGTGGTCGGGCCCAGCGGCATGATGGACGGCCAGGTCGGCGCGATCCGCACCGCGCTGGACGCCGCCGGCCACCAGGACACGTCGATCCTCGCGTACTCGACGAAGTACGCGTCCGCGTTCTACGGGCCGTTCCGCGACGCCGCCGAGGGCGCGCCGCGGTTCGGCGACCGGGCGAGCCACCAGCAGGACCCAGCCAACCTGGACGAGGCCGTCCGCGAGGTACGGCTCGACCTCGCCGAGGGCGCCGACATGGTGATGGTCAAGCCGGCGATGACGTACCTCGACGTGGTACGCCGCGTCGCCGACGAGGTCGAGGTGCCCGTCGCCGCCTACCAGGTGTCCGGCGAGTACGCGATGGTCGAGGCGGCGGCCGCCAACGGCTGGCTCGACCGCGACCGCGTGATCCTCGAGGCGTTGACCTCGATCCGCCGCGCCGG
The DNA here is from genome assembly GCA_017354575.1 of Acidothermales bacterium. Taxonomy (GTDB): domain Bacteria; phylum Actinomycetota; class Actinomycetes; order Streptosporangiales; family WHST01; genus WHST01. The sequence goes on from JAFMQP010000295.1 coordinate 2,084, forward strand.
GGCGGACATCGTGCTCACCTACTGGGCCACCGAGGTCGCCCGCCGGCTGTGACGGCGCCGTCACGGCGCGGCGGACGCGCACGTCGGTGTCGGAGTCGGCGTCGGTGCCGGGCTGGCCGTCGTGGTCGGCGTCGGGCACGGCGTCGGGCTCGGCCTCGTCGACGCGGACTTCGACGGCGTCGCCGACGACTTCGCCGACGACTTCGTCGGCGTCGAGCGCGGCGAGGTGGCCGACGGGGTCGGCGTGGGCGCGCGACTCCCCGACTTCGTTGGCGACGGACTCGAGTGCGTCGGGCTCGGCGTCGGGGCGCGCGACTCGGTGGGCGACGGCGAGGCCGAACTCGTCGGCGTCGGAGAATGCGGTGCGGACGGCGACGTCGACCGTGTCGGTGCCGCCGACGTGCCGCCGCCGGAGCCGCCGGACCCACCCGAGCCACCCGAGCCACCGACACTCGGGATCGCGACGACGCGACCCGTGCGGTAGGCATCGGCGATCGCGAGCACCAGCGCGACGTAGCTCGCCGAGTGGTTGTACCTGAGCACCGCCGCGCCCGGGTTCGCCGCGACGTCGGCGCCGCCCGCGCACAGGTAGCGCGCGGCCGCGAGCGCGGCGTCGTAGACGTTCTGCGGGTCGGCGACGCCGTCGTCGTTGCCGTCCGAGGCCCATCCCCGCCAGGTGCGGGGGATGAACTGCATCGGCCCGACCGCACGGTCGAACGTCGGGTCGCCGTCCAGCAGCCCGCCGTCGGTGTCCGCGATCTGGGTGAGCACCGGCCCGTAGACGGACGGCCGGTCGACGCCGTCGGCGCCGAGGGCCGAACCGGCGTGCTGGCCGTGGTCGGACTCGACCTTGCCGATCGCGGCGAGCAGCGCCCAGTCGATGCCGCACGTCGGCGCGCTGCGCGCCATCGTCGCCGCTGCGGCGCGGTACGCCCGCAGCGCGACGGCCGGGATGCCGGACGCCGTGAGCCCGCTCACGAAGGCGCGGCCCTGCGCCGTCTGCTGCAGGCTCTGCACGGTGTCCAGCGGGCTCTGCGACTGGTCACGGAGAGTGCCCGGCGTCGAACGGTACGGCGGTCTCTGGTCGGCGCTCTGCGCGTCCGACCCGTCGCCGCCGGGGAGCTGGACGACGGTCTCGGACGCGGGCTGCCCGTCCGACGACCCGGCGGTCCGGTCGTGCCCGACCTGGCCGGGAATGCCTATCACGACTAGGAATGCGCCGACACATGTCGCGCCGACGACCGCGATGCACCGCAGCAAGACCCGCACAGTCGCCCCCCAATCGCGCCCGGGGTCCGTCCCTCCAGCGTCTCTCACCCGCCGGTACCGCGGAACCCGGGGTACCGAGGGTTACCCGTACCGTCGTCGCCCCGGCCTTCGCCGGTCACCGCGCCGGTTGGGATGATGGCCGGTGTGACGGCACCACGACTCGACCCCGACCTCGACCCGCCGCTTTTCATCGAGGGCTCGGAGGCGCTGATCGAGCGCGCCCGCCGGGCCATTCCCGGCGGCGTCAACTCGCCGGTACGCGCGTTCCGCGCCGTCGGCGGCACACCGGTGTTCATGCGCTCGGGCGAGGGCGCGTGGCTGCGTGACGTCGACGCGAACGACTACGTCGACCTGGTCGGCTCGTGGGGGCCGATGCTGCTCGGCCACGCGCACCCGGCCGTGGTCGCGGCCGTGCACGACGCCGTGGGCAGGGCCACGTCGTTCGGCACGCCGAGCGAGGGCGAGGTGCTGCTCGCGGAGGAGATCCTGGCCCGCGCGCCGCAGGTCGAGCGGGTGCGCCTGGTCAACTCCGGCACCGAGGCGACGATGTCGGCCATCCGGCTCGCCCGCGGGTTCACCGGGCGGTCGAAGGTGGTCAAGTTCGCCGGCTGCTACCACGGCCACGTCGACTCGCTGCTCGCCGCGGCCGGCTCGGGCGTCGCGACGCTCGCCCTGCCGGACTCGCCCGGCGTCACGCAGGGGTCCGCGACGGACACGGTCGTGCTGCCGTACAACGACCTCGGCGCGGTCGAGCGGGCGTTCGCCGAGCACGGCGCCGACATCGCCTGCGTCATCACCGAGGCGGCCGCGGGCAACATGGGCGTCGTCGCGCCGCGCGACGGGTTCAACGAGGGGCTGCGCCGGCTGTGCGACGAGAACGGCGCGCTGCTCGTCATGGACGAGGTGATGACCGGCTTCCGGGTGACGCGTTCGGGCTGGTACGGGGTCGACGGCGTCGCCGGCGACCTGGTGACGTTCGGGAAGGTGATGGGCGGCGGCTTCCCCGCGGCGGCGTTCGGCGGCCGGGCGGACGTGATGGCCATGCTCGCGCCGGACGGTCCTGTCTACCAGGCGGGCACGCTGTCCGGGAACCCGGTGGCGTCCGCCGCCGGGTACGCGACCCTGCGCGCCTGCACCGGCGAGGTGTACCGGCGGGTGGACGCCACGGCGGAGCGGCTGCGCGCGATGGTGCACGAGGCGCTCGCGAAGGAGGGCGTCGCCCACCGGATCAGCTCGGCCGGCAGCATGTTCAGCGTCTTCTTCACCGACGAGGACGTCCGCGACTTCGCCTCCGCGAAGCGGCAGGAGGCGTTCCGGTACGCCGCGTTCTTCCACCGGATGCTCCGATCCGGGGTCTACCTGCCGCCGAGCGCGTTCGAGACGTGGTTCGTCTCCGCGGCGCACGACGAGGACGCGCTCGAGCGCGTCGCGGTGGCGCTGCCTCTCGCCGCGCGTGCCGCCGCGGCGGCGAAGGCGTAGGCATGGACGACCAGCGCACCGTCGTCCACCTGCTGCGGCACGGCGAGGTGTACAACCCGACCCGCGGGATCTACGGGCGGCTGCCGGGCTTCCACCTGTCCGAGACCGGCCGGGCGATGGCCAAGTCCGCGGCCGCGTGGTTCGACGGCCACGACGTCACGGCGCTGTTCTCCTCACCACTGGACCGGGCCCGCGAGACGGCAGCG
>JAFMQP010000059.1 GCA_017354575.1 Acidothermales bacterium
GACGGGCGTGTCGGGTGCCAGGCGCCGGTCGCAACCGGTAGTTTCAATGCGGCGGCGGGCGTCCCGTCCGCCGCTCGGGAGGCTCACACCTTTGCTCAGAGCACGCGCGCAGGGGGAAGGGCCGGTACCCGGCCCATGGGTCCGGTCCCGGTCCTTCGGATAACCGGCGCCGGTCGGCGCCTCGGGGAGTGCGCGTGGCAACGACGAGCCGCCGCCGTACCGCGAAGAGCGGACGGCGCACCTACGTCCTCGACACCAGCGTCCTGCTGGCCGACCCCGTGGCCATCACCCGATTCGCCGAGCACGAGATCGTGCTGCCGGTGGTCGTGGTCACCGAACTGGAGGGCAAGAGGCATCACCCCGAGCTGGGCTACTTCGCCAGGCAGGCGCTGCGGCTGCTGGACGACCTGCGCGTCGAGCACGGCCGGCTGGACCAGCCGCTGCCGCTGAACGGCGTCGGCGGCACGCTGCGCGTCGAGCTGAACCATGCCGACGCCGCCGTGCTCCCGGTCGGCTTCCGGCTCGCGGACAACGACACCCGCATCCTCAGCGTCGCGCGCAGCCTCGCGGCCGAGGGGTACGACGTCACCCTGGTCAGCAAGGACCTGCCGCTGCGCGTCAAGGCGTCGGCGGTCGGCATCGCCGCGGAGGAGTACCGCGCCGAGCTGGCCGTCGAGTCCGGCTGGACCGGCATGACCGAGGTCGACGTCTCCGCGGAGGTCGTCGACGGGCTCTACGCCGACGGCGTCACCGATCTCGACGACGTGCACGAGCTGCCCTGCCACACGGGGCTGGTGCTGATGTCCGAGCGGGGCAGCGCGCTCGGCCGGGTCACGCCCGACAAGCGCGTGCACCTGGTACGCGGCGACCGCGAGGCGTTCGGCATCCGCGGCCGCAGCGCCGAACAGCGGGTCGCGCTCGACCTGCTGCTCGACCAGGACGTCGGCATCGTCTCCCTCGGCGGCCGTGCCGGCACCGGCAAGTCGGCGCTCGCCCTCTGCGCGGGGCTCGACGCGGTGCTCGAACGCGGTCAGCACCGCAAGGTCGTGGTGTTCCGCCCGCTGTACGCCGTCGGCGGTCAGGATCTCGGGTACCTGCCGGGCAGCGAGTCGGAGAAGATGTCGCCCTGGGCGCAGGCGGTGTTCGACACGCTGAGCGCGGTCACGACGCGCGAGGTGATCGAGGAGGTCGTCGACCGCGGCATGCTCGAGGTGCTGCCGCTCACCCACATCCGTGGACGTTCGCTGCACGACTGCTTCGTCATCGTCGACGAGGCCCAGTCGCTGGAACGCGGCGTGCTGCTCACCGTGCTGTCCAGGATCGGCACGGGCTCGAAGGTCGTGCTCACCCACGACGTGCAGCAGCGCGACAACCTGCGCGTCGGCAGGTACGACGGCGTGGTGGCGGTGGTGGAGAAGCTGAAGGGCCATCCGCTGTTCGCGCACGTCACCTTGACGCGCAGCGAGCGCTCGCCGATCGCGGCATTGGTCACCGAGCTGCTGGAGGAGACGCCGGTCGTCGAGTCGTGACGGGCCCGGAGACGACGAAGCCCCGGCGTCCTTGCCGGGGCGGTGGTCTGTGGGATCGGCTCAGCGGACGCTGACGCCGTTCCCGCGGCTACCGTGCAGCATGCGCGACGGGTTGAGCGTCTCACGCGTGTAGCGGTTCAGCGCGGCGAAGATCCTCCGGTAGGAGATCTCGTTGTACGGTGCGGGACGCAGGTAGGGCACCTGGCTCCTTTCTGGTTCGGTCGGCTCCGTCGTACACGCGCGACAACGGGACCCGGACGACGATGTTTCCGGCTCGCGGCTGTGAACCGAGTCACGCCTGTGCGGTTGTATGCGGGAGGCGATGCCGTCCGAAGCGATGCCGGCTACGACGGGCGCTCGTCCGGGAGCGCGGGCTGGGCGGCCGGGTGCTCGACCAGGGCGACGACGCGGTTCGCCATGAACCGTGCCGTGCGGACCGGCGTCCCGGACCGGGTGACCTCGCTGACCTCGACGACGCCTCGACCGGTCGTGACCTCCACCCGCCGGCCCGCGCGGGAGGCCGTGACGTCGTAGGTCCTCGTGCCGTCGCCGGTGTCGACGACGATCTCGACCCGATCGCCTCTCATGCCGCGAACCAGTCTGTCGTGATGGGGAAGAGGTACCTGTCGGTGACGGCGTTGAGCACCCGCCGCGCCTCGTGGATGTGCTCGGCGCTGTCGCGGAGCACCGAGGTCGCGGCCGTCATCGCGTTGTCCGCGGCGAGCCGGTACCACATCGCGCCGAACCACTCGAGCAGCTCGGCGCCGGTCGCGCGGTCGGGGTCGGGCTCGGCCGGCAGGCCGGTGCGCCGGGCCAGCTGGACGGCCTCGGCGGGACCGGGCACCGTCCGTTCGAGCGCGTCGGGGAACACGCCGGCCAGGAAGAGGGCGAGATCGCCCAGGCGCCGCCACACTCCGGGCCGCTGCGCCTCGGGCACCGCCTCGAGCAGCGCCGCCAGCCGCACCAGGTCGAGGTCGTTCCAGCGCCGACGGCGCGGGCCGCGCGGTGTGCGGGTGACCACCACGCCGCTCGAGGTGCGGGCGAACGACGCGAGCAGCTCGGCGAGGAACAGCCGGTGCCACGAGTCGGCGAGGTACGCGGTGAGCTGCGGGCCGTCGAAGACGGGGACCCGCAGCCGCGGCGCGGTCCGCTCCGGCGCGTACGTCGCGCCGGTCAGGTCGGCGGCCGTTCGGTGCACCGCGGCCGCGAACACGAGGAACGGCGAGACGAAGCTGAGACCGCCGCGGCTTCGGTCGGTGACGAGGTTGAGCAGTGCGGCGGACGTCGCCGGCCGGTCGAGCACGTCGAGGACGAGCGCCGGCTGGCGGCGCAGCGCCGCGACCCGCGCGTCCGCCTCCTCGGCCGGGACGTCGTCGGCGTGGACCAGCGTGCGGAGGTCCGTGCCGGTCAGCTGGTCGAGGTACCTGGAGCCGATCCGGTCGAGCTCGTCAGCGCTCATGTTCACCCAGGATATCCGGGTGCGGCCGGTACGCCCGGTGTTCAGGCGATGCGGTCGAGGTCGCAACGACGGATCGCATGGGCGAGCGGCTCGCCGGCGAGCAGCCGGGCCAGCTCGGCGACGACGACCTTACCCAGCCGGGCGAGCTCGTTGCCCTGGGATCCGGCGATGTGCGGCGTGAGGAACGCGTTCGGCAGGTCGAACAACGGCGAGTCGGGCGGGAGCGGCTCGGGGTCGGCGACGTCGAGCACGGCGCCGATGCGCCCGGTCGACAGCTCGGCGACGAGCGCGTCGGTGTCGACCAGGCTGCCCCGCGCGGTGTTGACGAGCACGCCGCCGTCGGGGATCAACGCGACCCGGCGCCGGTCGAGCAGGTGCCTGGTCCGCTCGTTGGCCGGCGCGTGCAGGCTGACCACGTCGCTGCCGGCCAGCAGCTCGTCCAACTCGGCCAGGCGGACGCCGGGCGGCGGCTCGCCGACGTACGGGTCGGCGAGCGCGACGTCGAGGTCGAAGGGCCGCAGCAGCTCAATCACGCGGCGGCCGATGTGCGACGCGCCGACGATTCCCACCCGCCGGTGGAAGTTGCCGACGCCCGGGTACAGGGCGCCCGCTGTGAACGTGCGGGCGGCGCGGTACCTGTCGCGGAAGCCGAGCACGTCCTTGCCGGCCCACAGGATCGCGGCGACGGTGAACTCCGCGACCGGCAGCGCGTTCGCCGCCGCGGCCGAGGACACCTGCACGCCGCGGTCCCAGCACTCGGGCGCGAGGAAGCCCTTCACGGTGCCGGCGGCGTGCAGCACCGCCCGCAGCCGCGGCATGCGGTCGAGCACCGTCGCGTCGACGGCCGGGCAGTCCCAGCCGGTGAGCAGGACCACCGCTGCCGCAAGCCTGCTCGCGACGGCCGGGTCGGCGAAGTCCTCGACCACGACGCCGGTGTCGACGTCGGCGAGGTCGTGCAGCCGGCCGACGGCGTCCGCGTCGAACAGCAGCGGCAGGTACCGCCGGCCCATCGCGAACAGCGCGACCGGCCGCGCGGTGCCGGTGCTCACGGGTGCGTCATGCGGAGGACGTCGAGGCCCTGGTCGAGCTGCTCGATCGTCAGGGCCCCCTGGTCGACGTAGCCGTTCTCCAGCACCACCTCGCGGATCGTCTTCCGCTCAGCCATCGACTGCTTGACGATCTTCGCCGCGTTCTCGTAACCGATGTAGGGGTTGAGCGGCGTGACGATCGACGGCGACGACTCGGCGTACTCGCGGCAGCGGTCGACGTTCGCCTTGATCCCGTCGACGCAGCGGTCGGCGAGCAGTCGCGACGCGTTCGCGAGCAGCCGGATCGACTCGAGCAGGTTGCGCGCGAGCACGGGCAGCATGACGTTGAGCTCGAAGTCGCCCTGGGTGCCGGCGAACGTGATCGCCGCGTCGTTGCCGATGACCTGTGCGCAGACCTGGCGCAGCGACTCGCAGATCACCGGGTTGACCTTGCCCGGCATGATCGACGAACCCGGCTGCAGGTCGGGGATCGCGATCTCGCCGAGCCCGGTGCGCGGGCCCGAGCCCATCCAGCGCAGGTCGTTCGCGACCTTGTACAGGCTCGCGGCGTACGTACGCAGCTGGCCGCTGGTCTCGACCAGGCCGTCGCGCGCGCCCTGCGCCTCGAAGTGGTTGCGCGCCTCGGTGAGCGGCAGCCCGGTGGCGCGGGCGACCTCGGCGATTACCTTCGCGGAGAAGCCGTCCGGCGTGTTGATGCCGGTGCCGACGGCCGTGCCGCCGAGGGGCAGCTCGGCCAGCCGCGGCAGCGACGCGTGCAGCCGCTCGGCGGCGTAGCGCACCTGCGCCGCGTACCCGCCGAACTCCTGGCCGAGCGTCACCGGCGTCGCGTCCATCAGGTGCGTCCGGCCGGACTTCACGACGTCGGCGAACTCGGCTGACTTGCGTTCGAGCGACGCCGCGAGGTGGTCGATCGCAGGGAGCAGCCGGTGCATGACGGCGTCGGTAGCGGCGATGTGCACCGAGGACGGGTAGACGTCGTTGGACGACTGGGACGCGTTCACGTGGTCGTTGGGGTGCACGTCCCGGCCGAGCCGCCGGCTCGCGAGCGTGGCGACGACCTCGTTGGTGTTCATGTTGCTGGACGTGCCCGAACCCGTCTGGAAAACGTCGATGGGGAAGTGGTCGTCGTACGCGCCGGTCGCCACCTCGCCCGCCGCGGCCTCGATCGCCTCGGCGACGTCGGGGTCGAGGACGCCGAGCTCGGCGTTCACCTTCGCCGCGGCGGCCTTGATGCGGGCGAGCGCCGCGATGTTCGCGCTCTCGATCCGCTGGCCGGACACGGGGAAGTTCTCGACCGCGCGTTGCGTCTGCGCGCGCCACAGGGCCTGCGCGGGGACGCGGACCTCGCCCATCGAGTCGTGCTCTACCCGGTACTCCTGCTGCTCCTCGGTCATGTCCCCGAGGTTAGTGCAGCCCCTCGCGCCGCTCGCTAGCGTGCTTGTCATGTCCGTAGAGCCGCCTCGCGACCCGATGTCCCATCGGGTGGTACGGCCGCGGCGCTCGCCGCCTCGGCCGCTGATCCGGCTCACCCGACGCGTGCCCTGGTACGCCACAGCTCGAGCACCGCGGGGTCGCCGGCGACGTCGAGGGTGTCGGTGCCGACGCGGTTCCAGACGAACAGGTAGAGATCCGATGCGGTGCCGCGTACGGTGCAGGCGGCGTCGGCGCCCTTGTCGACGACCTCGACGGCGTCCGGGCGGATGGTGACATGCCAGCCGGCGTCGGCGTCCGTGGCGAGCAGCGCGAGCGTGACGGGCGGGTCGGCACGCAGCCGCCGGGACCGGGTCGCCATGAAGCCGCGCACCAGTTCGTCGACGCCGTCGGCGGCGTGGTCGGCGGGGAACGGGTCGAGGCGGGCGGCGGCGAGCTGCGCGTCCGCACGGTGGACGCCGGTCTCGTGCGCCTGCCGGCGCGCCCAGAACACCGTGCCGGACGGCGCCGGCATGAAGTGCCAGCAGTCGAGCTCCGGGTCGGCGGCCGTCATCGTCTCGACGAGCGCGCTGCTGCCGGCGCGGAACCAGGCCACCAGCGCGGCGAAGTCGGCGGGGTCGGCGGGCCAGGTGTTCATGACCGCCGCCTCGTCCGCCTCGGGCAGCACGCTCGTGCGCTGCTCGGACACGTGCGCGTGCGCCCAGCGGTGGAAGCCGCCGGTGTGGCGGACGAGGTCGCGCACCGTCCAACCGGGGCAGGACGGCACCGGCGCGTCCGGCCCCGCGGCCTCGGCGGCGGCCACGAGCAGGTCGGTCTCGCGCCCGATCGCGTCGACGTGCCGGGCGACGAGCTCGGTGAGGTCGGTTCTGTCCATGGCCGAATCCTGCCAGGCACCGAGGACATAAGGTTTCCGGTGTGACCGGGAGGCAGCGTGGCGGACGGGTGCGGCCGCGTGACCTTCGCGCGTCCGACGCGGAGCGCGAGGCCGTCATCGGCGTGCTCACCGACGCGTACGCGGAGGGCCGGCTCACCCTCGAGGAGCACGAGGAGCGGATGCGGCGCGCCTACGAGGCGCGCACGCTCGGCGAGCTGTCGACCATCGTGTTCGACCTGCCGAACGGGACGGCGGGACTGCCCGACCTGTACGACGGCCCGGTCGCTGCCGTGCTCACCCGCCGGCATCGCGGCGGCAGGTTCGTGCTGCCCGACCGGCTCGTACTGGGCGCGGTCGCCGGTACGGTGACGCTGGACCTGCGGGCGGCGGTGTTCGCCACCCGGGACGTCGTGGTCGACGCGGTCTGCGCGGGCGGGCTGGTGGTCGTGCTCGCGCCGCCGACCGTCCGCGTCGACGTCGACGCCGGCCGGATGGTCGTCGTCCGCCGGGTCCGCGGACGCCGGACCAGCGGCACGCCGACCTGGAGCGTCCTGCTCCGCGCGCACGGCCTCGGCCGGGTCACCGTCCGCACGACGCGGTACTAGCGGCGCCCTCGCCGTCGGCGGGTGCCTGGTTGATCATGTTCTCATGATCAACCAGGGCTTCCCACGTCCTGCAGATCGTGGGAAGCCCTGGTTCGTCGTGGGAAGCACGGGAGCGGCCGTGTGAATCGGCCGCGCCATGTGAAGTAGCGGGTAGCGGGTCAGCTGGCGGGGGCGCGGCCGGACTCGAAGTCGATGGAGCTGTACGCCTGCAGCTTGGTGAGCCGGTGGCGGCTCTCGATGAGCCGCACGGTGCCGCTGCGCGAGCGCATCACCAGCGAGTGCGTGGTGGCGCCGCCGGGCTGGTACCGGACGCCGCGGAGCAGCTCGCCGTCGGTGACCCCGGTGGCCGCGAAGAACACGTCGTCGGACTTCACCAGCGTCTCGGTCGTGAGCACCTCGTCGAGGTCGAGACCGGCGTCCAGCGCCTTGCGCCGCTCGGCCTCGTCGCGCGGCCAGAGCTTGCCGAGGATGACGCCGTCCAGGCAGGCGATCGCGGCCGCGGAGATGATGCCCTCCGGCGTACCGCCGACGCCGAGCAGCAGGTCGACGCCGGTGTCCGGGCGGGCCACCATGATCGAGCCCGCGACGTCGCCGTCGGTGATGAACTTGATGCGCGCGCCGGCCTCGCGGATCTCCTTCACCAGGCCCTCGTGCCGCGGCCGGTCGAGGACGACGACGGTGACGTCCTGCGGCTTGACGCCCTTGGCCTTCGCGACGATCGAGATGTTGTAGCGCACCGGTGCCTCGATGTCGACGGCCTCGGCCGCCTCCGGCCCGACGACCAGCTTGTCCATGTAGAACACCGCCGACGGGTCGTACATCGAGCCGCGCTCGGAGACCGCGATCACCGACAGCGCGTTGCTCATCGCCATCGCGGTGAGCCGGGTGCCGTCGATCGGGTCGACGGCGACGTCGCAGCCGGGACCCGTCCCGTCGCCGACCTGCTCGCCGTTGTACAGCATCGGCGCCTTGTCCTTCTCGCCCTCGCCGATGACCACGACGCCGTCCATCGAGACCGTGCCGATGAGCTGACGCATCGCGTTGACGGCCGCCCCGTCCGCGCCGTTCTTGTCGCCGCGGCCGACCCACCGGCCCGCGGCCATCGCCGCCGCCTCGGTGACGCGCACCAGCTCCATCGCGAGGTTCCGGTCGGGCGCGGTGTTCGCGGTGGCGAGCGGCCCCGGCATTCCCTCGGAGTGCGTGTCGGACATCGTTGCGCTCCCTACGGGTCGGCGACACCCGCCAGACTAGACGGGTCAGACCGGGACGGAGAGCGACAGGGCGAAGTCGCCTTCGGGATCGGTCCACCAGGACGCGAGCCGGAGGCCGGCGTCGGCGAGCTCCCGCTCGACGCCGTCGCGCCGGAACTTCGCCGAGGTCTCCGTGCGCATCTGCTCGTCGCGGTCGAACCGGACCGTGAGGTCGAGCGCGCGGACGTGGACCGCCCGGGCGTCCTCCGACCGGAGCCGCATCTCGATCCGCTCGTTCGCGGCGTCCCAGAAGGCGACGTGGGCGAACCGGTCGGGGACGAAGTCGGCGTCCAGCTCGCGGTTGACCACGTGCAGCACGTTGCGGTTGAACTCGGCGGTGACGCCGGCCGCGTCGTCGTACGCCGCGACGAGCCGGGCCGGGTCCTTGACCAGGTCGGTGCCGAGCAGCAGCGCGTCGCCGTCGCGCAGCTGGGCGCGGATGCGGCGCAGGAACCGTGCGCGCTCGGCGGGCACGAGGTTGCCGACCGTGCCGCCGAGGAACGCGACCAGCCGGGTGCCGTCCTGCGGCAGCAGGTGCAGGTGGCGGTCGAAGTCGGCGACGACGACGTGCATCGCGAGGTCCGGGTAGTCCGGGCGCAGGCCGCGCACCGCGCCGGCCAGGGCGCTCTCGCTGACGTCGACGGGGACGTAGCGGCGCAGGCTCCCCGTCGAGCCCATGGCGTCGAGCAGCAACCGGGTCTTCTCCGAAGAACCGGAGCCCAGCTCGACGAGGGTGTCGGCGCCGGAGAGCTTGGCGATCTCGTCGGCGTACGCCCCGAGGATCGCGCGTTCGGTACGGGTCGGGTAGTACTCGGGCAGACGGGTGATCTGTTCGAACAGCTCACTGCCGCGGGCGTCGTAGAAGTACTTGGGCGGCAACGCCTTCGGCATCGCGGTGAGGCCCCGCAGGACGTCGCGGTGAAGCGCGTCGGCGAGGTCGTCGTCGGTCAGGTGGCGGTCGGTGCGTACTGCGGTGGATGTGGTCACGTGGCTTCCTCGATAGGGGTCACGGTCACGGCGGAGTTCTCGGCCTGGACCAGGTGGCGGTCGGGCACCTCCTCCCAGCCGGGTTCGTCGTCGTACGGCTCGGACGCCACGACGACGGCGCCGTGGTGCCGGCGGACGTACATCGGCTCGCCCCAGGTGACGCCGGCGACGCGCTCGCCGTCGGCGGCGAGCAGGGTGACGCGGCCGTCGCCCGCGGTCGCGACGTCACGGACGACGCCGGCGAGCCCGGTGCCGAGCGACGCGCCCGCTCGCCAGCGGGCGACCGCGAGGCCGAACAGGAACGCGGAGTCGACGGGGGCGAGCGCGTCGGGCACCCAGTCGACGGCGTCGCGCAACGCCTTGCGTACCAAGGCGGGCTCGGCCGTGGCGCCGTTGTGGCTGAACAGCCACGGGCCTTCGGCGAACGGGGCTGCGCACGACTCGTCGGCGGGGAACCCCGGCGTCGCCGAGCGCACCGCGCCGAGCACGCACCCGGACGCGATCGTCGGTGCGAGGCTCGCGAACGACTGGTCGCTCCAGATCGACTGCGCCCGGCGGTAGCGCACCGGCTCGGCGCGCCGGTCGACGTACCAGCCCGCGCCGAACCCGTCGGCGTTGACGGTGCCGTGCCGTTGCCTGCGCGGCGCGTACGACTGGACGCACAGTGAGTGCGGCGGGTCCATCAGCAGGCCCCCCAACGTCGTGGGCGGGCCGAGGTAGGCGACGTGGCGGCACACGGCGGTCACGCGTCCCGCGCGCAGCGGAAGCCCACGAAGACTTGCCGCCGGATCGCGTAGTCCCAGTTGCGGAACGTGTTGCGGCACGCCACCGGGTCGGTGGCCCACGACCCCCCGCGCAGCACCTTGTACCTCTCGCCGAAGAACGCCTCCGAGTACTCGCGGTACGGGAAGACGCAGAAGCCGGGGTGCCCGGTGAAGTCCGAGGACGTCCACTCCCACACGTCGCCGAGCAGTTGCCGGACACCGTAGGCGGACGCGCCCGCGGGGTACGCGCCCGCGGCGGTCGGCCGGTACCTGACCTGGCCCAGGTTGGCCAGCTCGGCGGTCGGCGGCTCGTCGCCCCACGGGTACCTGTGCTTGGTGCGCGTCACGGGATCCCACGACGCGGCCTTCTCCCACTCGGCCTCGGTGGGCAGCCGCTTGCCCGCCCACCGGGCGTAGGCGTCGGCCTCGTACCAGCACACGTGCTGCACCGGTTCGTCCGGCGGCAGCGGCTCGACGTGGCCGAACCTGCGACGGACCCACTGCCCCTGCTCGCGCCGCCAGAACGCCGGGCCCCGCTTGCCGGACTCGCAACGCCAGCGCCAGCCGTCCGGGGACCACCAGCGCGGTTGGTCGTAGCCGCCGTCCTCGACGAACGCCCGGTACGCGGCGTTGGTGACCGGCGTGGTGTCGATCCAGAACGACGGCACGTCGACGGTGTGCGCGGGCCGCTCGTTGTCGTACGCCCACGGGTCGGTGGACGTGCCCATGACGAACGGGCCGCCCTCGACGAACGCCTCGCCGGCGGGAAGCGGGGCGGACGGTGGGCCCAGGTCGTCGGTCGACGGCAGCGCGCCGTCGCCGTTGCGCAGCTGGTGGGTGGCGAGCATCGTCTCGTCGTGCTGGTGCTCGTGCTGGACGACCATGCCGTAGACGAACCCCTGGTCGAGCAGCTCGGCGTCGGGGGAGAGGCGGACGGTCTCGAGCGAGTCGAGCACCTTGCGGCGCACCAGCCCGATGTAGTCGGTGGCCTCGTCCGGGCCGAGCAGCGGGAGCGTCGGCCGTTCGTTACGCGGGTGCTCGAACGCGTCGTACAGGTCGTCGATCTCTGGCCGCATCGCCTCGATACCCGCGGCGGCGCGCACCAGCCACAGCTCCTCGTAGTTGCCGACGTGCGCGAGGTCCCACACCAGCGGCGACATCAGCGGGGAGTGCTGCGTGGTCAGCTCGGCCTCGTCGAGCACGTCGGTGGTGAGGCCGAAGCTGCGCGCGCGGACCCGTTCCAGCTCGGTGGCGACGTACTCCTTCACGGAGTCCTCGGTGGCGTCCGGCCCGGCGGTGAGCAGCGGATTGACGGACGTGGGCGTCGGGTTCATCCGGATTCTCCTCGGGTGGTGGGGATGGCGTCGTCGGCCGGACATCGGCCGCGGTCGACGTAGCGTTCGGCGTACGCCTCGACGAGCGCGACGAGGTCCGGGCCCGCCCGTACCCGCCGCAGCGACTCGATGCCGAGCGTGAAACAGCGTCGCGCGGCCAGGCCGAGCGCGGGATCGGTGAGCGCGCACCTGGCCGCGGTCTCCCAGGCGTCGGCGACCGGCAGGGCGGCGGCCGTCGCGCGTTCGGCCGTGGCGGCGTCGGCGAGCAGGCCGACGAGCAGCGCGACCGGGACCGGCCACCACGGCCGTGGCTGTGCGTCGACGTAGCGCACCTCGAACCACGCACGCGGGCGTACCGGGGGGAACAGCGTGGTGAGGTGGTAGGCGAGGTCGTCCTCGGTGGGTGGCCGGTACGCGGCGCTGCCGGCGTCCAGCCACTGCCTGAAGGTGATGCCGGGGTCGGTGATCCAGTCGCCGGAGTCGCGTCGCATCAGCATGACCGGCGCGTCGAGCGCGTAGTCGGCCCAGCCGGTGGCGGGGTCGACGCCGGGGACGGGGCGGGACGTGCGCGGCGGGTCGAGGCGGAGCCAGACGGCCTGCCGCGACGACTTCCAGCCGGTGAGCCGGCCCGCGTGCCGCGGCGAGTTTGCGAACGCGGCGACCAGGACGGGGCCGAGCGTGTTGAGTGCCTGCCAGCGGCGGACCACGTCGGCGGCGTCCACACCGGCGTCGAGGTTGACCTGGACCGCGGCCGTGCTGCACATCATCGTGCGTCCGACCGTGCCGCGCCGGTCGTAGTAGGCCTCCATCGCGTCGTACCGCGGCTCGCGCAACTGCCGCCGAGGCGGCCGGTGCGGGTCGATCGCGGTGGTGAGCAGGGTGAGCCCCAGCCGACTGAGGGCGTCGTCGACGTGCGTGAGGTCGGCGTCGAGGGTGCGTCGGCAGGAGGCGAGGCCGGTGGCGGGCGGCGAGCTTAGCTCCAGCTGCCCGCCCGGCTCGAAGGTCAACGTGCTGCCGCCGGGGAGCGTGGCGGTTTCGCGGAACGCGTCTTGCAGCCGGTCGAGCGGGACCGGGTCGTTCGGGTGCGCGGGATCGGCGACGAGCCATTCCAGCTCGGCGCCGACGACGTCGGGCGGGCCGGTCTTGAAGCAGATACGCCGGATGTAGCGATGCGCCGCGTCACGACTCCCCAGCGGCGGCGCGATCGGCGGGCCGGTCGTGGTCATGCGCTCCACCGTAGGCATACCCACCGACAGTCGTGGTGACCAACCTGTGAACAGCCGCGTCAGAACGGGGGAGCACCCTCGCCGGGCTCGTCGCCCGCCTCGGATCCGGGGGCATCGTCACTTTCCGCCATCGCCTGCTGGAGGCGCCGGCGGGCGCCGTCGAGCCAGTCCTGGCAGATGCGGGCGAGCTCCTCGCCGCGCTCCCACAACGCGAGCGACTCCTCGAGCGTGGTACCGCCCGCCTCGAGCCGCTGGACCACCTCGGTGAGCTCGGCACGCGCCTGTTCGTAGCCGAGGCCCGGCGTCTGTTCCGTCATGGCGACTCGCCTTCCGTGGGTGTGACGGCGGTGACGGCGGCGTCGAACCTGCCGTCGACCAGCCGGACGGTGACGTCGTCTCCGGGCGCGACGTCGCCCGTCGAGCCGACGACGGCGCCGTCGGTGCGCTGCACGACGGCGTACCCGCGCGCGAGCGTCGCGGCGGGGGAGAGCGCGACCACTCGGGCGAGCACGTGCCGGACGTCGTCGGCGGCGCGGTCGAGCCGGCCGTGCAGGCACCGCCGTGCCCGGTCGCGGGCGGTGTGCACCTCCTGCTCGCGGCGGCCGAGCTCGCGCGCCGGGTCGGCGAGCGCGGGGCGGGAGCGCACCGCCTCCAGCGCCGCCCGCTCCCTGCGCAGCCAGCCGACGAGGTGTCGGCGGCCGCGGTCGCGTAACGCCGTGACCAGTGCCGTCTCCTCCCCGACGTCCGGCACCACCCGCTTCGCCGCGTCCGTGGGGGTGGACGCGCGCACGTCCGCGACAAGATCCAGCAGCGGCG
>JAFMQP010000296.1 GCA_017354575.1 Acidothermales bacterium
CGACGGCGTGTTCACCGCCGACCCGCGCATCGTCCCCACCGCGCGGCGGCTGGCGCGCGTCTCGTACGAGGAGATGCTCGAGCTGGCCGCGTCCGGCGCGAAGGTGCTGCACGTCAGGTGCGTGGAGTACGCCCGCCGCTACGGCATCCCGATCCACGTGCGGTCCTCGTTCTCGCAGCGCGAGGGCACGTGGGTCACCGACCGATCCGAGGAAGACCAGGGCATGGAGAACGCGATCATCGCCGGCGTCGCGCACGACCGGAGCCAGACCAAGATCACCGTGGTCGGCGTCCCGGACAAGCCGGGCGAGGCGGCGGCGATCTTCCGCACCCTCGCCGACGCGTCGATCAACCTGGACATGATCGTCCAGAACGTGTCGCAGGCGAACACCGGCCGCACCGACGTGTCGTTCACGCTGCCCGAGACCGACGGCGAGCCGGCGATGAAGGCACTCGCGAAGGTGCAGGACACGATCGGTTTCGAGAGCCTGCTCTACGACGACGCCATCGGCAAGGTGTCCCTTGTCGGCGCGGGCATGCGCAGCCACCCGGGCGTGTCGGCGACGTTCTTCTCCTCGATCGCGGCCGCGGGCGTCAACGTGGAGATGATCTCGACGTCGGAGATCCGCATCTCGGTGGTCGTGCGCGGTGACGACGTGAACGCCGCCGTCGCGGCGGTGCACAGCGCGTTCGACCTGGACGCGGACCAGGTGGAGGCAGTGGTGTACGGAGGTACCGGACGATGAGCAGGCCCTCTCTCGCGCTCGTAGGCGCCACCGGCGCCGTGGGCACCGTGATGGTCGACCTCGTGTCGACCCGCGCGGACGTCTGGGGCGACGTGAAGCTCGTCGCGTCGCCGCGGTCCGCCGGCCGGCGGATCACCGTGCGCGGCGAGGAGCTCGAGGTACAGGCGCTCTCGCCCGAGGTGTTCGACGGCGTCGACGTCGCGGTGCTCGACCTGCCCGACCCGGTCGCCGCCGAGTTCGCCCCGGTCGCGGCCGAGCGCGGCGCCGTGGTGATCGACAAGTCCGGCGCGTTCCGGATGAACCCCGACGTGCCGCTCGTCGTGCCCGAGGTCAACCCCGAGGCGATCGCCCGTCGCCCGCTCGGGATCATCAGCACCCCGAACTGCACGACGCTGTCGATGATCGTCGTCATCGGCGTGCTCGACCAGCGATACCGCGTCGAGGACCTGGTCGTCGCGTCCTATCAGGCGGCGTCCGGCGCGGGCCAGGAAGGCATCGAGACGCTGTACGGCCAGATCGAGAAGGTCGCCGGTGACCGCACCCTCGGCACCGCACCGGGTGACGTCCGGCGGGTGGTCGGTGACGAGCTCGGTCCGTTCCCCGCGCCGCTCGCGATGAACGTCGTGCCGTGGGCCGGGTCGCTGAAGGAAGACGGGTGGAGCTCCGAGGAGCTCAAGGTACGAGGCGAGTCGCGCAAGATCCTCGACCGCCCGGACCTGCGCGTCTCGGCGACCTGCGTGCGGGTGCCCGTCATGCGTACGCACGCGCTCGCGATCCACGCCAGGTTCGCCGAGCCCGTGGACGTCGACGAGGTGCACAAGGTGCTCGACGCCGCGCCGAGCGTGATCGTGTGCGACGACCCGGCCACCGGGCAGTTCCCGACGCCGGTGGACGCCACCGGCACCGACCCGACGTGGGTGGGACGGATCCGGCGCGCTCTCGACGACCCGCAGGCGCTGGACATGTTCTGCTGCGGCGACAACCTGCGCAAGGGCGCGGCGCTCAACGCCGCCCAGATCGCCGAGCACGTCGCGGCCGGGCTGTCCGCGTCCGCCTGACGTACGCCCGCCGCCGCCTGGCGTACGCGACCGTCACGGCGCCGAGCAGCGGTCCCCACAGCAGCAGCGGCGCGTACGTGACGGTTGCGAGCACGCCCTGCCAGTCGGCGAGGCCGAGGGGCACGTCCTGCACGAGCGGCGTGCCGTCGACCCGCAGCCCGAGCGAGAACATGACCGCCACCCAGGTCCACAGCGCGGTCAGCACCGCGGCGCCGAGGGACGCCGATATCACGGCGGCGAGCGGCGGCACCCGGCGTCCGCGCAGGCCGGGAAGCCACCGCGGCCAGACCTCGCCCCATCGCGCGACTAGCCCCACCGCGGTGAACGCCACCAGCTCCGAGGCGACCGACAGGAGGACCACGTAGACCTCGAGCGGCATGCCGGGGATGTTGGACGGGATGTCCGGGCCGCCGAGTCCGTGGGCGATGGGCGCGTGGAACGTGCAGACGGCGATCCGCCAGACGCTGGCGGGGAGCACGGTGAACGGGACGGCGTGTGCCGCGACGCGGGCCCATCGCGGCACTCCCGGCACGGCTTCGTTCGCCGCGGTCCAGGCGTCGTGCAGCCACCTGACCGCAGAGACGTCGGCGACAACGGTCATGGCTCGTCCTCCCGGATCGGTCACCTGGTCGTACGCCGTCCAGCCTGCCGAGCGCCCCGCGCGCCGGTATCGGCCGTTCGGCGGAGTGCGCCGTCCGAAGGGACGTGATCGCGGGATGCCGCGCCGTTCCTGTGTTTCCGGCATCAATTCGGTACTTCGGCGTCGGCTGCCGGATTTCCGTGTAATTCTGGCAATAGGCCCGGGCGGAGACGTCCCCCCGGATCTTCGTACCGGGCGAATCGCGGCGGATCCCCCCGTCCGTCAGCGATGCGGGGGACGCGGCCGACGGGTTGCGTCCCTCGCCCCTGTCCGGGTCACTTCCCGGCGAGCCGCTCCACCACCGGCGCGAACCGCTCCAGGAACAGGCCCGAGACGCCGACGTAGTTCAGGCCCACCTCGTCCCTGCGACGTTGCAGCTCGTCGGCCATCTGTCCGTCCGTGCCACGGATGATCACGAGCGAGTCGTGCTCGATCATCGCCGTCATGTCGGCGCCGACGAAGTCGGTCACCCGGGGAGGTGCGTCGTCGCCGACGACCATGATGTTGCTCGCGAACTCGAGCTCGTCGGCACGGTCGCCGGCCGCGTCCCGCACCGTGCGCACCTTGGCCGCCACCTCCTCGCGGCTGGTCAGCGGGCCGTGTGCCAGGACGACGATGTCGGCCTCGGCGCCGGCGTACGCCAGCGCCTGCGGGCCGCCGGCGGCGATCATGACCGGCGTTCGTCGGTCGCCGTCCAGCGCGCGGAACCGCTCGACCGTCTCCCGCATCCGGGCGAGCCGTTCGGGCCCGGTGCCGTACGTGCCGCCGACGACGGCGGCCTGCTCACGCATCCCGGGGTGTCCCGTGCCGATGCCGAACTCGAACCGGCCGTCGGCGAGCGACGCCAGCGAATGCGCCTCCCAGGCGGCGAGGCGGGGGTCGCGCAGCGGCGCGGCCGTGACGAACGGCGCGACTGTCAGCGTCGACGTCGCGGCGACGGCGACCGGGAGCGACGTGAACGGGGACATCATGGCGACGCCGTCGGGGTGGAACAGGCTCGCGTAACCGAGCTCCTCGACCCGTCGCACCTGTTGCGCCCACGAGTCCGCGGTCGCGTCCTGCTGTGCGGGCATCGTCGCCGCGAACCTGAACGCCTTCTCCGGCACCCTGCCTCCTCGTGATCGTCCCCGCACCGGCAAGGCTATGCCGCTACCCGGACAACGGGTCGCGGTAGCGGACGAGCGGCGTTGCAGTCAGCGCACCGTTTCCGTTCCGGCCGTTGTGGGTACGCCACCTCGGAGTTACGCTTCCACCGCGTATTGCGTATTGAGAGATTGGTTGCCTGATGCGCAACAGCGTTCCCCGGGGAGAACCGACCATGCCGACGCCGCTGCGAGCGGCGTCACCGCTCGCGCGCCTGCTGGCCCGGCCGCGGTACGAGATCATCCCCACGGCGTCGGTCACGGACGCCGTGCTCGAGCACGTACCCGTCGAGGTCGGCGTCACCGTGACGGCGTCGCCGGTCAAGGGCCTCGAGCCGACGATCGAGGTCGCCGGCCGGCTCGCCGCGGCCGGTTACCACGTCGTGCCGCACCTGTCCGCACGGCTGATCGCCGACGACGCCCACCTCGCGGAGCTGGTCGCGCGGTTGCGGGAGGCAGGGGTCACCGAGGTCTTCGTGCCCGCGGGCGACGCCGACCCGCCGGCGGGCAGCTTCACCGCTGCGCTCGACGTGCTGACCCGGATCACCGAGATGGGCCGCCCGTTCGACGAGGTCGGCATCACCGGCTACCCCGAGACGCATCCGGTGATCGCGGACGACGTCACCGTGCAGGCGATGTGGGACAAGCGCAGCCACGGCACGTACATCGTCAGCAACCTCTGCTTCGACCCGACCGTCGTCGCACGCTGGGTGGCCCGGGTCCGCGCCCGTGGCGTGACGCTGCCGATCCACCTCGGCGTCGCGGGCCCGGTCGAGCGCGCCAAGCTCCTCTCGATGGCGACCAAGATCGGCGTCGGCGAGTCGACCCGGTTCCTCGGCAAGCACCCGAGCTGGTTCCTGCGGCTGGCAGGCCCCGGCGGCTACTCGCCGGAACGACTGGTGCGCCGCACCGTCGACGGCCTGGAACGGCAGCGGACACCGGCCGCGGGCCTGCACGTCTTCACGTTCAACCAGGTCGCGGAGACCGAACGCTGGCGGCAGCGGATGCTCGCCGGCCGGCGCCACCGTCCGCGTCAGGCGGAGTAGCCGAGACGACGGGAGAGCCTGTTGGTCTCCTCGACGAGCAGCTTGCCGTACGCCGTCGTGTGGTCGTTCATCCGCGTCGACGGCCCGGTGATGCCGGCGGCCGCGATCGTCGTGGCGCCGCGGGTGCGTACGGGGGCGGAGATCGAGACGAGACCCGGCTCGAGCTCCTCGTTCGAGACGGCATACCCGCGCTGCCGCACGCCACGCAGCTCCCGTTCCAACGCCTCCGGCTCGACGATCGAGCTCGGCGTGCGCGGCTCGAGCGGTTCGTCGGGAGGTGATAGGGCGCCGTACGCATAGAGCACCTTGCCCTGCGCCGAGCAGTGCGCCGGGATGTCCATGCCCACCCAGTTGGTCGCGCTCAACAGGTAGCTGGAGTCGATCTGTGCCACCTCGA
>JAFMQP010000060.1 GCA_017354575.1 Acidothermales bacterium
CCGCGGCCACCGTCGTCCTCGCCGGCAGCGATGTCACCACCGGTGTACGCGCAACGGCGAGAGCAACCCCGCAGCCATGGGGCAGCGGTGTCCGCTTGCGCCTGCAGTACGTGCAACTACGGGCACACTGCCGACTGGTGGTGAACGCGCGTGACGGCACCGAGGAGGTGGCCGGGTCGTGGGTGGCGAACGCCCGCCTCGACAACAAGGACATCCCCGGCGCGAGTTCGTTGCCGCTGAACGAGATCGCGTCCATGGACGTGTACACGAGTACCGGCAAGCGTCTGGTGCACCTGATCCCGACGGACTCGACACCGACGCGGACGGGTGGTTGACGATGGGAAACGCGGTAACCGTCACGCGATCGACGGCAGTCCCTGTGCTGTTCGCGCTGCGGGTCGTCACCAGTGCGGGTTTGGCGGCCGACGCGGTCGTGCACTTCCACCTCGCCCGCAACTACGACGTCGTCGCGGGCGGCATCAGCCAGGGCACGCTGTTCCGCGCGGAGTCGGTGGTCGCGCTGGCCGTCGCCGTACTCGTGCTCGCCGTCCGCCGCTGGTGGACCGACGCGCTCGCGTTCCTCGTCGCGGCGTCGGCGCTCGTCGCCGTGCTGGCGAGCACATACGTGCACCTCGGCGCGATCGGCCCGATCCCTGACATGTACGAACCGATCTGGTACGCGGAGAAGACGCTCGTC
The DNA here is from genome assembly GCA_017354575.1 of Acidothermales bacterium. GTDB lineage: Bacteria > Actinomycetota > Actinomycetes > Streptosporangiales > WHST01 > WHST01. Next base: position 698 of record JAFMQP010000060.1, read on the forward strand.
ACGGTCGCCGAGGTGGTCGCCGCCGTCGCGGCACTCGCGTCGCTCGTGCTCGCACTCACCACACGGGGGCATAGACGCCGCGGGTTCGGGTAGCCGGTCCGGCGAGCCAACCGGAGGGGGCCATGGCTGTGTCCGACGCAACTGGCGGCGCGGCTGGTCACCGGCGATTGAACGACATCACCGTCACCGAGCCCACGGTGATGCGCCGCGCCGTCGCGGCCGCCGCAATCGGCAATGTCACCGAATGGTACGACTTCGGCGTTTACGGCTATCTCGCCGTCACCATCTCGAAGGTCTTCTTCAGCGGCCTGCCGCCGGCGGCCGGGCTGATCGCGACCTTCGGCTCGTTCGCCGCCGCGTTCCTGGTGCGGCCGTTCGGCGGGCTGGTGTTCGGGCCGCTGGGCGACCGGATCGGCCGCACCAAGGTGCTGTCCGCCACCGTGATACTGATGGCGCTCGGTACGTTCGTCATCGGCGTGCTGCCCGGTTACGCGAGCATCGGCGTCGCCGCGCCGATGCTGCTGCTCGGCGCGCGGCTCGTGCAGGGATTCTCCACCGGCGGTGAGTACGGCGGCGCGATGACGTTCATCGCCGAGTACTCCGCCGACCGGCGGCGCGGGTTCTTCGGCAGCTGGCTGGAGTTCGGCACGATCACCGGCTACGTCTTCGGCGCCTCGCTCGTCACCGTCCTGACCGCGGTGCTCTCGCCGCAGCAACTGCTCTCGTGGGGCTGGCGGATACCGTTCCTCATCGCGCTGCCGCTCGGCCTGGTCGGGCTGTTCCTGCGGCTGCGCCTGGAGGAGACGCCGGCGTTCGCCAAGCTGCTCGGCGAGTCCGAGGCGCGTGAGGCGCAGACGCATGGGCTGTGGGAGATCAGGGACGTCTTCGTCAAGCACTGGCGTGCCGTGCTCGCCTGCAGCGGCATCGTCATCGCGTGGAACGTCACGAACTACATGCTGACGGCGTACGTCCCCACGTACCTGACGGCGACGCTGCCCGACCACGGCTACCACGGCACGGATGCGACGACGGCACAGCTGTTCCAGATCGTCGTGCTGCTCCTGTTGCTCGTCGTCATCACCTTCGTCGGCCGCGTCAACGACAGGATCGGCCGCAAGCCGGTGCTGTTCGCGGGCTCGCTCGCGCTGGTCGTGCTGTCCGTGCCCTCCGTGCTGCTGCTGCGCATCGACCGGCCGTGGGCGACGTTCCTCGGCCTGCTCGTCATGGGCCTGATGCTGGTGTGCTTCTCGTCGACGGCGCCGTCGACGCTGCCGGCGTTGTTCCCCACGGGCATGCGGTACGGCGGGCTCGCGATCTCGTTCAACATCGCGGTTTCCCTGTTCGGCGGTACCACGTCCACCGTCATGCAGAGCCTGGTCTCGGCGACCGGTGACCTCAACTGGCCGGGCTACTACCTCGTCGCGGCAGGTGTCGTCGGCGCGGTCGCGACGTGGTTCATCAGGGAGCCCAGTGGACGCTCGCTGCCCGGCTCACCACCCGCGGCCGCCGACGAGCAGGAGGCACGTGAGCTGGCCGGCGCGTCACGTGGTTGAGCTCGGACCCCGCGCCGCGTCGCCGCGGTGTGGTGCCCCTCACGGCCTCGGGCGCCGAGGTTCGTTACGGTGGCATGACGTCCGTGCCCTCGGGTAGCGAGTCAACAATCGGCCCATGTGACAAGGAGGCGGTGGCAGCGATGTCACGTACCCGGCTGGGACGTATCCTGGACGAGTTGGGCGTGTCCGCGGAGCTCGACGAGAAAGACGAGATCACCGACGCGGTCGTGCTGCTGAAGGTGCGTACCTCGACCGGTGACGTCGCCGTCGTGATCGAGCAGAGCCCGGAGACCAACTGGTTCGACCAGCGGGCGCTCGTGCGTTCTGCCGCGGAGATCGTCGACGGCAACGGACTGCGCCGCCGCTGAACCGCCCCGACGCGCCGCCGGCCCGGTGGTGTCAGGCGACCAGCTCGTCACGCAGTGACTTGAGGGTGCGGCTCAGCAGCCGCGAGACGTGCATCTGGGAGATGCCCAGGTGCTCGGCGATCTCGCTCTGGGTCTTGTTGCCGAAGAAGCGCAGCAGCACCATCTCCCGCTCGCGGTCCGGCAGCCGGTCGAGCAGCGGCCACAGCGACTCGCTGTCGATCACGTCGTCCAGCTCGACGTCGTCGGCGCCGATGGTCTCGGCGTGCGTCGGCGCGTCCTCCTCCTCGCCGACCGGCGTGTCGAGGGAGACGGGGGCGAACATGTCGTCGGTGCCCGTCGCCTCCTCGACGTCGGCAGGGGCGACCTCCAGGTAATCGGCGAGCTCGTCGACCGACGGCGGGTGCCCCAGCTCCTGGTAGAGGTCGTCGGTGGCCTCCCTGAGGCGCATCTTCAGCTCCTGCAGGCGCCTGGGCAGCCGGATCCAGCGGCGCCCGTCCCTGAAGTGCCTGCGGATCTCGCCCAGCACCGTGGGCCGGGCGAACGTCACGAAGTCGACACCGCGGCCGGGGTCGAACCGCCGCACCGCCTCCACCAGCCCGAGGTAACCGACCTGGCTCAGCTCGTCGCGCTGCTCACCGCGGCCGGCGTACCGGTTGGTGGCCCAACGGACCAGCCAGTCGTACTTGAGCACGAGTGCCTCGGATGCGCGCTCGCGTACGGTGTCGTCCGCGCCGTCGTCCCTGAGGGCGGCGAACAACTCGGCGTCCGTGGGTTCCTGCTGCGGTGGCACGGTCACGTCGATCACCCCCACGAACCTTGACACTGCAACCGTATCGCTTCCGCGTGAACGGAGGCCAGGCGTGCCGTGCCCGGCGCGGACGGGCGTGCCGCGGTGGACTGGACCAGACCTGACGGCACGTCGGGTACGGCCGACTCGGGACGAACGCCGGAGCGTGGACCGTCCGTCACGCGATCGCTACCCGAACACGGATCGCTACGCCTTGGTGGAGTTCGCCGCTACCGGCATGCCAACAATCGCATCACGGTTGCCCTGGGATGCCTGATCTCCCAGGATTTAGCCATGCTCGCTGCAGAACCGAAGACCCGGCCGGCGCGGCGCCGGAACGCGCCGTGCGAGCCGGGCGGCCGCGCGGCGAGCCGTCCGGTCACGACCGCTCCGTGCTCCAACGGCATCGGGTGCGACAAGGGGGCGGAGAAGTGGTACTCGCAACGATGAGTCGCCCTTTCCTGCCGCGGCCGGACATCCCCGACAGTCTCGTCGCCGCGGAACGCGGATACGCCCTGCGTCCCTGGCACCGCAGTGACGCACCCCTCGTGCGCGAGGCGTTCGCGCCCGAGGACATGGCACCGATGGGGCCGTGGCCGATGCGAACCGACGCGGAGGCGGTCCAGTGGATCGCCGACTGGACGCACAAGCAGGTCCAGGGCATCGGCTACGCGCTCGCCGTGCAGAGCCCGCTGGGCAGGGTGATCGGCAACGTCGCGGTGAGCGACGTCGACCGGGTGAACGGCACCGGCTGGGTCACGTACTGGACGGCGCCGTCGGCGCGCGGCCGGGGCGTCGCCACGATCGGGCTGCGCGCCCTCGCGACGTGGGCGTACACGGCGCTGGACCTGTACCGGCTGGAGCTCGGCCACCGGGTCAGCAACGCCGCGGCGTGTTCGGTGGCGAAGCGCGCGGGCTTCCAGGTGGAGGGCCTGCAGCGGGCGAAGCTGCGGCTCGAGGGCGCGCGCTACGACGTCGAGCTGCACGCGCGCCTCGCCACCGACCCCGTCCCCGACCTGTAGGCCCGGTCCCGCTCGCCTGGTCGTGGCGCCGTGGGGTCGGGTGCGGCGGGGGTCAGGTGCCGGCGCGCTGGTTGCTGCGGAGCATCGCGAGCAGGCCCTTCGGCAGCACCGGCGGGGCGCCCGGCGCCTCCAGGCTGCCGAGCGTCTGCCACCCGCCGAGCGCGATGACCGCCTCGCCCTCGGTCAGCTCGACGGTGTCGTGCTCGTACACCTGCCGGTCGGCGAACGCGCCGGCGAAGACGAAGCAGATCTCGTGCTGCCGGTAGCCGCCGTGGTCGTAGATGTTCTCGAGCACGCCGAGCGGCCGGATGCCGATCAGCTCGGTGCTCATGTCGCGCTCGACGACCCGCCGTGCGGTGTCGATGGCGCGCTCGCCGAACGCGATCGCGCCGCCGATCGGCCGGTAGTACAGCTCCCCGGTCGAGGGGTCCTCGCCCTCGAACAGGAAGACGCGGTCCGCGTACGCCGCGACCGCGAGCGCGACCGCCCTGATCGTCTCCTTGTGCCGCATGTGTGCAGAGCGTAGTCAACGTCGCGATCAGCGTCAGCGAACACCCCGCAACCGGGTTGTCCACAGATTCCGACTCGGTCCGCCACGAGGCCTTCGGCGCGTCCAGACTTGGATCATGGACGTGAGCGACGACGGCTACGAGCCGGTGCGGCGAGACGAGCGGGCCCGCCGGGTGCCGCCCGAGTCCCGCGCCGTGGGACAGGGGACGGAGCCGGCCGCCCAGAAGGTCCCCGCCCCGCCGCCGCTGCCGACCGCGACACCGACGCCGCGTGCCGTGCACGCCACCGTGAAGACGCCGCCGCGCGAGGGGAGGGCTGCCGGATGACGCCCGGCCCACCCGCCCGAGCGGGGCCCGCGGCCTCGCACCGTTGCCGGGGCAGCCCTCAGGCGTCCACGCGCCAGGTGTCGCCTGCGGTCAGCAGCTCGTGCAGGTCGCCCTCGCCCTGGCTGCGGGTGGCGTCGGCGATCTGGTCGCGCATGAGCTGGTCGTAGCTGGGCCGGTCGACGGAGCGGAAGACGCCGATCGGGACGTTCGACAGGGCGCCGTCGTCGAGGCGCGACAGCGCGAACGCCGTCGTCGGGTCCGGCTGCGTCGCGTCGTGGACGAGCACCGCGGGGTCGTCGGCGGCGCAGACCTCGAGCCCAGCCGTCGTCGGGTCGCGGCGGATGCCCTTGTCGCCGTTCGCGCCGAAGACGATGCGCTCGCCGTGCGCCAGCCGGATCGTCCGGTCGTCGCGGGCATCGGGGTCCTTCAGCGGCTCGAATGCGTCGTCGTTGTAGATCGGGCAGTTCTGCAGGATCTCGACGAACGCCGCGCCCTTGTGCTCGGACGCCTGGCGTAGCACCTCGATCAGGTGCTTGCGGTCGGAGTCGACGGTGCGCGCGACGAAACTCGCCTCGGCGCCGAGCGCGAGCGACAGCGGGTTGAACGGTGCGTCGAGCGAACCGTACGGCGTCGACTTGGTCACCTTGCCCTGCTCGCTCGTCGGCGAGTACTGGCCCTTCGTCAGCCCGTAGATCCGGTTGTTGAACAGGAGGATGCGGACGTTGACGTTCCGGCGCAGCGCGTGCACGAGGTGGTTGCCGCCGATGGACAGCCCGTCGCCGTCGCCGGTCATCACCCACACCGACAGGTCGGGACGCGAGCACGCGAGGCCGGTGGCGATCGCCGGCGCGCGCCCGTGGATCGAGTGCATGCCGTACGTGTTCAGGTAGTACGGGAACCGGCTGGAGCAGCCGATGCCCGACACGATGACCATGTTCTCCCGGCGCAGTCCGAGCTCGGGCAGGAAGCTCTGGAACGCCGCCAGGATCGCGTAGTCACCGCACCCGGGGCACCAGCGCACCTCCTGGTCGCTCTTGAAGTCCTTGGCGGTCTGCTTGCTCTCGTCCACCGGGACGAGGTCGAACGCCGCGAACCTGCTCATGCGTCAGCCACCTTCTCGATCGCGTCGATCAGCTCCGTGGAGGTGAACGGCAGGCCGCGGACCTTGTTGTACGAGATGACGTCGACCAGGTACGTCGCGCGCAGCAGCAGCGCGAGCTGGCCGAGGTTCATCTCCGGCACGATCACGCGGTCGTAGTGCCGCAGCACCTCGCCGGTGTTGGCGGGGAACGGGTTGAGGTAGTTCAGGTGCGCCTGCGCGACGGCGTGCCCGTGCGCCCGCACCTCACGCACGGCGGCGCCGACCGGCCCGTACGTCGAGCCCCAGCCGAGCACCAGTGTGCGCGCGCTGCCGTCCGGGTCGTCGACCTCGAGCGGCGGGATGTCGCGCGCGATCCCGTCGACCTTCGCCTGCCTGGTGCGCACCATCAGGTCGTGGTTCTCCGGGTCGTACGAGATGTGCCCGGTGCCGTCGGCCTTCTCCAGTCCGCCGAGCCGGTGCTCCAGGCCCTTCGTGCCGGGGACCGCCCACGGGCGCGCCAGCGTCTCGGCGTCGCGCAGGTACGGCAGGAACACCGGGTTGCCCTTGGCGTCCGTGCCGTTGGGCTCGCGCGCGAACTCCGGGTGCAGGTCGGGCAGCGCGGCGACGTCGGGGATGTGCCATGGCTCCGAGCCGTTCGCGAGGTAGCCGTCGGACAGCAGGATCACCGGAGTGCGGTACTTGGTGGCGATCCTGGCGGCCTCGATGGCCGTGTCGAAGCAGTCGGACGGGCTGCGCGCGGCGAGCACCGGCACCGGCGCCTCGCCGTGCCGCCCGGCGTACGCCATCAGCAGGTCGGCCTGCTCGGTCTTGGTCGGCATGCCGGTGGACGGGCCGGCGCGCTGGATGTCGCAGACGATCAGCGGCAGCTCCAGTGCGACGCCGAGCGAGATGGTCTCGCCCTTCAGCGAGACGCCGGGGCCGGAGGTCGTGGTGACGCCGAGCGCCCCGCCGTAGGACGCGCCGAGCGCCGCGCCGACGCCGGCGATCTCGTCTTCGGCCTGGAACGTGTGCACGTCGAACCGCTTGTGCCTGCTCAGCTCGTGCAGGACGTCGCTTGCCGGCGTGATCGGGTACGCGCCGAGGAACAGCGACAGCCCGGTGAGCCGGGACGCCGCGATCAGGCCCCACGCGAGCGCCGTGTTGCCGGTGATCCGGCGGTACAGCCCACGCGACATCGGCGCCGGGCGGATCTCGTACGAGACCGCGAACTCCTCGGTGGTCTCGCCGTAGTTCCAGCCGGCGTTGAACGCCGTCGTGTTCGCCCTGGCGATCTCCGGCACCTTGCCGAACCGCTTCTCGATGAACGCGAGCGTGCGCTCGACCGGCCGGTGGTAGAGCCACGACAGCATGCCCAGGGCGAAGAAGTTCTTGGCGCGCTCGGCGTCCTTCTTGCCGATGTCGAGGTCCTTCAGCGCCTCGACGGTCATCGATGTCAGCTTCACCTGGTGGACGGTGTAGCCCTCGAGGCTGTCGTCGTCGAGCGGGTTGGCCCCGTACCCGACGCGCCGCAGGTTGCGCGAGGTGAACTCGTCGACGTTGGCGATGATCCGCCCGCCGGCACGGAGGTCGGCGAGGTTCGCGCGCAGCGCGGCCGGGTTCATCACGACGAGGACGTCCGGGTGGTCGCCAGGCGTGAGCACGTCGTGGTCGGCGAACTGCAGCTGGAAGGACGAGACGCCGGGCAGCGTGCCCGCGGGCGCGCGGATCTCCGCGGGGAAGTTGGGCAGGGTGGCGAGGTCGTTGCCGAGCTCGGCCGTCTCCGAGGTGAACCGGTCGCCGGTGACCTGGATGCCGTCGCCCGAGTCGCCGGCGAACCTGATCACGACGCGGGGTACGCGGCGTACGTCCTTGTCCCGCGCGGAAGTGGTGGACGCGGTCACGGGGCGGTGTCCTCCTCGGGCGGTGTCGGGTGGGCGTTGCGCGGCCTTCGCCGGCCCTCACTCATGCTACGTAGCACGCCCGGCGACTGACGGGCGATCTGGCTCACCCGGGGATCTTGGTCCGCGCGGACGAGCGCCGGACGCGGGCCACCGTCGGTGACCAGTTCGGTTGCGGAGCGTCATCGACGTGCGACGACGGTCCCCGCTGGTCATCGGCCGGGCTTCGGGTAGGGTCGGGCGGTACGCCGGTAGCCGTCCACAGGTGGAGCTGTGGACGTTGCCACACCGGCCGTTGATGCCTAGGCTCCTGCCCAGCGGCGCTGCCCCTCGAACCCGCGTCGCCCGGAGGTGCTGTGCTCCTACCCAGCCGCGCACGCGGGCACGCCCGGGTCACCGTGACCCTGGGCATGCTCGTCCTCGCGCTGCTCGGTGGGCTGCTCCTCCCGTCCCAGGCCGCCGCGGCGCCGGTGAACCTGGTCGGCGGCGGCGGCTACATCAACAGCAGCTCGGACGAGGCCGGAGCGTACGCGTTCTCCGTGCACCGCGGCGACTCCGACTACCTCGTCACGGCCCGCCACGTCGCGCCGGCGGGTTCCGTGCTGTACGGGCCCGGCGGGGCGATCGGCGACAGCGAGCTGGTCTCCAAGGTGCGCGACACCGCGTACGTCCGGCTCTGGCACGGCACGGTCTCGGACCAGATGCAGATCGGGACGTCAGAAGGGGGCACCTCCGAGCGGGTCGTCGTCAGCGGCGTCGCCCGGCGCGGCGACATCGGCGTCGGCCAGCCCGTCTGCCACTCCGGCTACTCCGACTACACGCAGGACAGGGGCGGCTACGTCTGCGGCCGGATCGTCGACGTGCCTCCGTCCTGCACGGCGTTCCATCCGCATGCGGCGTGCGAGATCACCATGGACAGCGGCGGCAGCCGCCAGGTGGGCTGGCTCGGCGACTCCGGCGGCCCGGTGTGGCAGTGGGCCGGGCCGGGGCGGGTGTTCCTGCTCGGCGTCTTCACGTCGGTGTCGTCCCCGGACGGCGGCCCGGCCACGCGGGGCCACTTCGTCCCGGCGTTCGACGTGTTGACGGAGCTTGGCGGCGCCCCCGTCAGTGCGACATCCTGAGGTCGTGCACGCGTACCTCACGTCCTACGCCGTCGTCGGCGTGGTGCTGCTCGTCGGCGCGGCGTTCCTCGCGGTCGCCCTGACGGCGAACCGGCTGCTGCGCCCGCACGGCCCGACCGCGGAGAAGCTGACGAGCTACGAGTGCGGCGTCGACCCGGTGGGCGAGGGCTGGGCGCAGGTGCACGTCCGCTACTACGTCTACGCTTACCTCTACCTGGTGTTCGCGGTCGACGTGGTGTTCCTGTTCCCGTGGGCCACGGTGTTCGCTCTCGCCGGCTACGGCGGGCCGACGATCGTGGAGATGTTCGTGTTCGTCGGCTTCCTCGTCGTCGGGCTGGTCTACGCCGTCCGCAAGGGTGTCCTGGCGTGGGTCTAGACGACGACCTCACGGTCCCGATCCCGGTCCCCACGAAGGCGGGTCCGGGGTCGCGGGTCGTCCCCGACCCGGTGCGGATCGTGCTCAACTGGGGCCGGCGCTACTCGCTCTGGGTGTTCAACTTCGGTCTCGCCTGCTGCGCGATCGAGTTCATCGCGACGTCGATGGCGCGGCACGACTTCATCCGGCTCGGCGTGATCCCGTTCGCGCCCGGGCCGCGGCAGGCGGACCTGATGATCGTGTCGGGGACGGTCACCGACAAGATGGCGCCCGCTATCCGGCGGCTGTACGAGCAGATGCCGGAGCCGAAGTACGTCATCTCGTTCGGCGCGTGCTCCAACTGCGGCGGCCCGTACTGGGACTCGTACTGCGTGACGAAGGGCGTCGACCAGATCGTGCCGGTCGACGTGTACGTGCCCGGCTGTCCGCCCCGCCCGGAGGCGTTGCTGCAGGGCATCGTCAAGCTGCAGGAGAAGATCGCGGGGGAGTCGCTGCGTGCGCGGTACGCCGGGCGCCGTGGCGTGGACGCCCTGCGCCGGCCGTGGCAGCCGCCGCCGGGGGCGCGGTGAGCGCTGAACGGCTCGCGGCTTCGGTCGGCGAGCACTTCCCCGACGCGACGACGACGGTCGACCCGTTCGGCGTCGTGCTCGTCGACGTGCCCGCCGATGCGTGGGTCGAGGCGGCCACGTTCGTCCGCGACCTCGGCGGCTGCACGTACTTCGACTGGCTGTCGGCCGTCGACGACCTCGACGAGGGGTTCGCGGTCGTGCTGCACGTGTACTCGGTCACCGACCGCGTGCACGCCCGGCTGCGTACCCATGTCCCGAAGGACGCCGCCGAGCTGCCGACGCTCACCGGCGTGTACCGCGGCGCGTCCTGGCACGAGCGGGAGACGGCGGAGATGTTCGGCGTCGCTTTCGCCGGTCACCCGAACCCGAAGCCGCTGCTGCTGCCGGTGGAGTTCGAGGGGCACCCGCTGCGCAAGGACTTCGTGCTCGCGTCGCGGGTGGCGAAGGCCTGGCCGGGGGCGAAGGAGCCGGGCGAGTCCGATCACACGGCAGCGCCGAGCCGGCGGCGGGTGCGTCCGCCGGGCAAGCCGGACGTCGACGAGTGGCGCGAGATGTACGGCGGTGGCGACGGGTGAACGTCGCGGTGGAGGTCGCCGTCCGCGTCGTGCTCGTGTTCGCGGCGTTCCTGCTGTTCCCGCTCGTCGTCGGGTACATGGAGCACAAGGCGATGGCGCACATGCAGGGCCGGCTCGGCCCGATGTACGCGGGCGGGTTCCACGGCTGGGCGCAGCTCGTCGCCGACGGCGTGAAGTTCGCCCAGAAGGAGGACATCGTGCCGGCGGACGCCGACCGCACGGTGTTCAAGCTCGCGCCGTGGATCGCGCTGCTGCCGTACCTGCTCGTGCTCGTCGTGGTGCCGGTGGGCCCTGGCGGCCTGGTCGGCAGCGACGTCGACGCCGGGCTGTTCTACGCGCTCGCCGTGATGAGCGTCGGCGTCGTGGGCGCGGTGATGGCGGGGTACGCCAGCGCCAACAAGTTCGCGCTCCTCGGCGGCATCCGGGTCGCAGCACAGCTGATGGCGTACGAGCTGCCGCTCGTGCTCAGCGCGGTGTCGGCCGCGATGGCCGCGGGGACGCTCTCGCTCGGCGGCATCGTCGGCGCGTGGCGGCCGTGGTGGCTCGCGTGGCAGCTGCTCGCGCTCGTGGTGTTCCTCGTCGCGGGCGTGGCCGAGCTGCGGCGTCCGCCGTTCGACATGCCGGTGGCCGACTCGGAGATCATCTTCGGCCCTTACACCGAGTACACCGGGCTGCGGTTCGCCCTGTTCCTGCTCGCCGAGTACGCCGGCATCGTGGTGGTCTCCGCGCTGGCGACCGTGCTGTTCCTGGGCGGCTGGAAGGGGCCCGTCCTGGACGCGCAGCTCGGCTGGCTGTGGACGTGCGTCAAGGTACTGTTCGTGGCGTTCGTCGTGATCTGGCTGCGGGTCTCGTTCCCGCGGCTGCGTGAGGACCAGCTGCAGCGGTTCGCCTGGATGGGGCTGGTGCCGCTGGCGCTGGCGCAGCTGCTGCTCACCGCGATCGTGAAGGTGGCGATCTCATGACGGCTCGCGCCGCCCGCCCTCCTCGCGTCACCCGCGCTGCTCGAAATGATCATGTTATGTATGTCATTTCCGTGATCACATCGCGAACTGCACCTTCACATGGCCTGCCCACCGTGTGGAGCTGGTACTCAGCGTGTGGTCACGAAAATCGCCTACATAACATGATCATTTCAGGTACGGGCCGGTTGGTGCCGCGCTCATGAGCGACGGACAGCGGGAGACGACGCCGGGTGCGGGCCTGGTCAAGGGCCTTGCCACGACGCTGAAGACGATGGTGACGCCGTCGCACACGGCCGAGTACCCGCACCGGCTGCCTGAGCTGCCGCCGCGCAGTCGCGGCGTCATCGGCCTGTTCGAGGAGAACTGCACGGTCTGCATGCTGTGCGCCAGGGAGTGCCCGGACTGGTGCATCTACATCGACTCGCACAAGGAGCCGGTACCGCCGGCGCGGCCGGGCGGGCGCGAGCGCAGCCGCAACGTGCTCGACCGGTTCGCCATCGACTACGCGCTCTGCATGTACTGCGGCATCTGCATCGAGGCGTGCCCGTTCGACGCACTCTTCTGGTCGCCGGAGTTCGAGTACGCCGAGTACGACATCCGCGACATGACGCACGAGCGCGACCGGCTGCGCGAGTGGATGTGGACCGTCCCGCCGCCGCCCGCGAACGACCCGGGCGCGCCCGCGCCCAAGGAGGTGGACGCCGCGGCGAAGACGGCCGCGAAGGCCGAGCCGCCGCGGTCGAACGACGCCGCGAGGCCGCAGCCGCCGTGGGAGGCCGGCGATGACGGCGGTTGACGTCGTCCTGCTGCTGCTCGGCGCGCTCGCCGCGGGTTCGGGCGTCCTCGTCGTCACGACCCGCCGGCTGGTGCACGCCGCCCTCTGGCTGGTCGTCACGTTCGGCGCGCTCGCCGGCATGTACCTCGTCATGACGGCCGAGCTGGTGGCGTGGGTGCAGGTGCTCATCTACGTCGGGGCGGTCGTCGTGCTGCTGCTGTTCGGCATCATGCTCACCCGCGCGCCCACCGGCCGATCGGACGACCTCGACAGCGGCAACCGCCCGGCGGCGGTCGTCGGCGGCGTCGTGACGTGCGTGCTGCTCGTCACCCTTGCCGGCTACGGTTTCTCGTCCGCGTACGCCGATCTCGACACCGGCCGGCTCGGTACGGCCAGGGCGATCGGCACGGTGCTGTTCCGGTCCTGGGTGCTGCCGTTCGAGCTGCTGTCGGTGCTGCTGCTCGCCGCGCTGGTGTCGGCGATCGTGCTCTCCAGGCGGAGGGAGAGCTGATGCACGTCGCGATCCCCGCCGTCGTCGCCGCGGTGCTGTTCTCGCTCGGTGGGTACGGCCTGCTCGCCCGGCGCAACGCCATCCTCGTGCTCATGTCCGTCGAGCTGATGCTGAACGCCGTCAACCTCAACCTGGTGGCGTTCGACGTGT
>JAFMQP010000297.1 GCA_017354575.1 Acidothermales bacterium
GTACGCGTCCGGCACCGTGTCCGGGGAGCGGCGGGACACCTGGGGCTCGCTCGTCGAGCTGACCCGCGGCGGCACCGAGCCGGTCACGCTGGCCGACGGGACCACGCGCACCTTCCTGCACGACGGCGACGAGGTCACGATCGTCGCGACGGCGCCCGGCGTCGACAGCGGACGCGTCGAGCTCGGCGAGGTCACCGGCCGCGTCGAGCCCGCCCGCTGCTGACGCCACGCCACCGGCCCCCATGCAACCATCGTGAGGACTGCTCGCTGACGCGATCGCGGAACGGCACGCTAGTGCCCGACATCGCGGCCGCCGCGGGTGTCGCCGTCGAGCCCCCAGCTCACGACGCGCCGCGGACGGATCCGGATGAGCGGCTCGGGATCGTCGATCGCCTCGGCCAGACCACGGATCTCGATGCCGCGCGGTTGCCACGGCGGCAGCACGTCGTCGACGACGAGCGCCACCGCGGGATTGCGCACCACGTCCCGGAACTTCTTCGTCTTCGTCAGGTCCATCCCGCCGAGGTCGACGGTGTCGAGATCGCCGTTGTACGTCCACCCCGTGGGCACCACGTGCGGCACACCGTCCGCGCCGATGGTGGCGACCCGGGCCAGGCGGCGTTCCCCGGGTCCCAGGTACTCCAGCTCGGCGTCGGTGAAGACGCTGTTCATGCGGCCTCCCTCAGGTCCTTCAACGCGACGGCGAAACGGACCAGCCGCTCGCCCTGTGCGCGCGCCACCCTCCCCTGCGACGCAGGAACTACACTTGCCGTGTAGCTATCGGTAAACTACACGCATCGTGTACTTCTGTGGCAAGGGACCGCGTCATGGCGATCATCAGCGAGCCGGAGAACGCACGCAGCAGGCGTACCCGGGAGGCGCTGCTCGCGGCGGCACGGGCGATCCTCGAGGAGGAGGGCTTCGACGCGCTCGCGATGGGCCGCGTCGCGGAACGGGCGGGCGTGACACGGCGCAGCGTCTACCTGCACTTCGCCTCACCCGCCGACCTGGTCGACGCGCTGTTCGACTACGTGGCCGACGTCGAGGACCTGGACGGCTCGGTCGCGCGGGTCTGGGCGGCTGGGGACGCGGTCGCCGCACTACGCGCGTGGGCCGTCCACCTCGCCGAGTACCACCTCCGCGTGCTCGCTGTCGACCGCGCCGTGGACCGCGTCCGCCGCAGGGACAGTGCCGCGGCCGCCCACCACCGTCGGGTGCTCGCGGCCAAGCGCGGCAACTGCCGCAGGATCGTCACGTGGCTGCACGACGAGGGCCGGCTCGCCGAGCCGTGGACCGTCCCGTCGGCCACGGACATGATGAACGTGCTCGCCTCGTCGGACGTCGTCGAGGGCCTGCTCGTGGACCGGCGCTGGTCGCGGCGCAGGTTCGCCGAGCACCTGGCCGTGCTGCTCGAGTCGACGTTCGTGGGGGACGGCTGACCCCGGCGGGCGTCAGCCTAGCTGCGGGAGCACCTCCGAGGCGATCAGCTCGAGGTGGTCCGCGTCGTGCAGGTCGAGCACCTGCAGGTAGACGCGCTTGGCACCGGCGTCGACGTACGCACCGATCCGGTCGACGATGTGCGCGGGCGTGCCGACGAGCGCGGTGTCGGGGTCGATCGAGCCGGACCCGACGGCGTCCGCCCGGCGGCGTACCTCCGCCTCGTCCTTGCCGCAGAAGACGGTGAGCGCCGTCGAGAAGCGCAGCGTGGCGAGGTCGCGGTGGGCCTGGCCGCACGCCTCGGTGACCCGTGCGTACTGCCGGCTGGCGTCGTCGACCGAGACGAACGCCGCGTTGAACTCGTCGGCGTACGCCGCCGCGAGCTCGGGTGTGCGCCGCTTGCCCATGCCGCCGACGATGACCGGCGGATGCGGCCGCTGGACCGGCTTGGGCAGGCCCGGCGAGTCGTCGACCTGGTAGTACGTACCGCGGAACCCGAACCGCTCGCCGTCCGGGTTCCGCCACAGCCCGAGGATCACCGCGAGCTGCTCGGCGAGCCGGTCGAACCGCTCGCGCACTCCGGGGAACGGGACGGCGTACGCGTCGTGCTCGGCCGCGTACCAGCCCGCGCCGATGCCGAGCTCGACCCGGCCGCCGCTCATCTGGTCGACCTGGGCGACCTGGATCGCGAGCGGCCCCGGATACCGGAACGTCGCCGAGCTCACCAGCGTGCCGAGCCGGATCCGGCTGGTCTCACGCGCCAGGCCGGCCAGCGTCGTCCAGGAGTCCGTCGGCCCGGGAGCCGGGTCGACACCCCCCATGTGCAGGTAGTGGTCGGACCGGAAGAAGCCCGCGAACCCCAGATCCTCGGCGGCCCTGGCGACGCGCAGCTGGTCGTCGTACGACGCCCCCTGCTGCGGCTCGGTGAAGACGATGAGTTCCATGCCCCCACCCTCACACATCCCGCGCGAGCTCAGCGCGCCGGCGAGCTCGCCGCTTCCTCCGGTTCGCCGTGCCAGGAGCGCCAGAGCGCCGCGTACGCGCCGTCCGCGGCGACCAGCTCGTCATGGCTGCCCAGCTCGCTGATCACACCGTCCTCGACGACGGCGACGCGGTCGGCGTCGTGCGCGGTCTGCAGCCGGTGCGCGATCGCGATGACCGTGCGCCCGTGCAGCACCGCCGCCAGCGAGCGCTCCAGGTGCCGGGCCGCGCGCGGGTCGATGAGCGAGGTCGCCTCGTCGAGCACCAGCGTGTGCGGGTCGGCAAGCACCAGCCGCACGAGCGCGAGCTGCTGCGCCTGCGCCGGTGTCAGCGTGACGCCGCCGGAACCGACGTCCGTCGCCAGCCCCTCCGGCAGCGCGTCCACCCACGGCAGCGCGTCCACCGCCTCGAGCGCCCGGCTCACCTCCTCGTCGGACGCGCCCGGGCTCGCCATCACCACGTTGTCGCGCACCGTGCCGACGAACACGTGGTGCTCCTGGGTCACCAGCGCGACCTGCCTGCGCAGGCCGTCGAGCGGCAGCTCGGTGAGGCCGACGCCGCCGACCGTCACCGCGCCGGAACGCGGCGGGTGAATGCCCGCGAGCAGCCGCCCCAGCGTCGACTTGCCGGCACCGCTCGGCCCGACCATCGCCAGCCGCTCGCCCGTGCGCACGCGCAGGTCGACGCCGTGCAGCACGTCGCGGCCCTCGTTGTACGCGAACCGCACGCCCGACGCCGCCAGCTGGTCGTCCGCAGGCTCCCGCCCGGTCGGCGTGCGGTCATCCGGCACGACGCGCACGCCGAGCAGCCGCGCCAGCGACGCCGCGCCGACCTGGAACTCGTCCAGCCACGAGATCAGCCGGTCGACCGGGTCGATCAGCTGCTGCACGTACAGCGTCGCGGACGTCACCTGTGCCACGCTCGCCCAGCCGTGCGCGTGGAACAGCCCGCCGACGAGCAGGGTCGCCACGACCGGCACGACGTAGGACACCTCGACCGCGGGGAACCACACCGAGCGCAGGAACAGCGTGTACCGCTCGGCGGCGTACGACTCGGTCACGTCGTCGTCGGTGCGCCGGATGCGCCTGCGTTGCAGGCCGAGCGCCTCGACCGTGCGCGCTCCCTCGACGCTCTCCGCAAGCCCCGCGTTCAGCTCGGCGTACGCCGCGTCCTCGCGCAGGTAGCCCGCCGGCGCACGGCGCAGGTACCAGCGCGTGCTCACCCACAGCAGCGGAACCACGATCAGGCACGGCAGCGCGAGCAGCGGCCCGACGACCACAAGCGCCCCGAGCGTGAACACGATCGTGACGACCGCGATGAGCGTCTCGGGCACCGCGTACCGGACGCTGCGCGCGAGCGCCTCGACGTCGCGCGACGACCGCGTCGTGAGGTCACCGGTGCCCGCGCGCTCGACCGTGCCGAGCGGCAGCGCCAGCGTCCCCGACACGAACTCCTCGCGCAGCTCCGCCATCACCGCCTCACCCAGCGCGAGCGACGCGTACCGGGCCTGCCGGGTGAGCACGGTCTGCACGACGAGGAACGCAGCCAGCACGACCGCGAGGACGTCGACCTCGCGAAGCGTGACGCCGTGCACGACGCCCTCGACCAGCCGGCCGAGCAGGTACGGCCCGGCCAGCCCGCTCAGCGCGGCGAACCCGTGCAGCGCGACGGCGAGGCCGAGCTCGCGCGGGTGCCTGCGGGCCAGCGCCCTGGCGTACCTGCGTACCTCGACGGCGTCCGCCACCGGCAGCTTCACACGACCGCTCCTTCCTCGTCCTCGTCCCTCGTCACCACACGGCGGTACGCGGCAGAGCCCGCGAGCAGGCCGCGGTGCGTGCCCTCCGCGGCCACGTGCCCGTCGACCACGAACGCCACCCGGTCGGCGTGCTCGAGCACGAGCGGGCTGGTCGACACGACGACGGTCGTGCGGCCGTCCCGCGCGCCCCGCAGCCGCCGCGCGATGCGCGCCTCGGTGTGCGCGTCCACCGCGGACGTCGGCTCGACGAGCACCAGCACCTCCGGGTCGGCGACGAGCGCCCTGGTGAGCACCAGCCGCTGCCGCTGGCCGCCGGAGAACGACCGGCCGCGCTCCTCGACCTCGGCGTCGAACCCGTCGGGCAGCGCGTCGAGCACGTCCCCGGCCGACGCCGTGTGGATCGCCGCGAGGATGCGCGAGCGCGGCGCCCTGCCCGTGACGTCCAGCTCGTCGCGCAGCGTCCCCGTGAACAGCTGGCTCTCGGTGTGGTTCACCACGATGCGGTGGCGTACCTCCGCCACCGGCACGTCCGACAGCCGGACGCCGCCCCACCGCACGTCGCCGTCGACGTACCTGCCGAGCCGGTCGGCGAGAAGCGCACCGTCCGCCGGCCTCGCGGCGACCACGACGGTGAGCGCGCCCGGCTCGACCCGCAGGCCCGACTCGACGTCGACGAGCGGCGAGTCGGACGGCGGCGAGACGGGCTCCGCGGGCTCGGCGATCTCCGGCTCGATGCGCAGGACGTCGATCACCCTGCGGCACGCGACGAGCGCGCGCGTCAGCTTGTGCACGGTCTCCGTCGCGGTGGTC
>JAFMQP010000298.1 GCA_017354575.1 Acidothermales bacterium
GCAACGGTGGCACCGCGGGACGGAGGGTGCCGTGCTGGACTACCGGCTCGACGCCGAGCACGAGGCGCTGCGCGCGACGGTCGCGGAGTTCGCTCGCGACGTCGTCGCTCCGCGGATCGCGGAGTACTACGAGCGGGACGA
This sequence comes from Acidothermales bacterium, assembly GCA_017354575.1. Taxonomy (GTDB): domain Bacteria; phylum Actinomycetota; class Actinomycetes; order Streptosporangiales; family WHST01; genus WHST01. Next base: position 142 of record JAFMQP010000298.1, read on the forward strand.
GTTCCCGTACGACATCGTCGACCAGATGGGCAAGATGGGCCTGTTCGGCCTGCCCTTCCCCGAGGAGTACGGCGGCATGGGCGGCGACTACTTCGCGCTGTGCCTCGTGCTGGAGGAGCTCGCCCGCGTCGACTCGTCCGTCGCGATCACGCTGGAGGCCGGCGTCGGGCTGGGCGCGATGCCGGTCTACCGCTTCGGCAGCGAGGAGCAGAAACGCGAGTGGCTGCCCCGGCTGTGCCGCGGCGAGCTGCTCGGCGCGTTCGGGCTCACCGAACCCGGTGGCGGGTCGGACGCCGGCGCCACCCGCACCACCGCGCGGCTCGACGGCGACGAGTGGGTGATCGACGGCAGCAAGGCGTTCATCACCAACTCCGGCACCGACATCACCGGCCTGGTCACCGTCACCGCCGTCACCGGCACCACCGACGACGGCCGCAAGGAGATCTCGGCCATCGTCGTCCCCTCCGGCACGCCCGGGTTCACCGTCGGGCAGCGGTACTCGAAGGTCGGCTGGAACGCCTCCGACACCCGCGAGCTGTCGTTCACTGACTGCCGCGTGCCCGCGGCGAACCTGCTGGGCGAACGCGGCCGCGGGTACGCGTACTTCCTGCAGATCCTCGACGAGGGCCGCATCGCCATCGCCGCGCTCGCCACCGGCCTCGCACAGGGCTGCGTCGACGAGTCGGTGAAGTACGCGCGGCAGCGGACGGCGTTCGGCAACGCGATCGGCTCCTACCAGGCCATCCAGTTCAAGATCGCCGACATGGAGACGCGCGCGCAGACGTCCCGGCTCGCCTACTACCGCGCGGCGGAGCTGATGCTGCGCGGCGAGCCGTTCAAGCGCGAGGCCGCGATCGCCAAGCTGCACTCGTCCGAGTGCGCGGTGACGAACGCGCGCGAGGCCACGCAGGTGCACGGCGGCTACGGGTTCATGAACGAGTTCCCCGTGGCGCGGATGTGGCGGGACGCCAAGATCCTCGAGATCGGCGAGGGAACGAGCGAGGTGCAGCGGATGCTCGTCGCCCGCGACCTCGGCCTGCGCTGACGGTGTGACGCGGGGCCTTGATCAAACCTCCGATTGCCGCGAGGATCAGCACTTAGCCGGAACGAGAAATCGTATTCTCGGCGTCGTGCTCCAGCGGCGGAGGAGGCGGACAGGCCGTGAGCCAGAGTCAGCCCGCACCGACGGACGAGCCGTCCGTCGTGGTCGAGCTCGCCGGCGTCACCAAGCGGTTCCCCGGTGTCCTCGCCGTCGACGGCGTCGACCTCGAGCTGCGCGCCGGTGAGGTGCACGCCGTCGCCGGCGAGAACGGTGCGGGCAAGTCGACGCTGATGAAGCTGCTCTCCCAGGTCGAACGGCCGGACGAGGGCCGCATCCGGGTGGACGGCGCCGACGCCGGCTTCCACGGGCCGCGGACGGCGCAGGCACTCGGCATCGCCATGGTGCACCAGGAGTTCGCGCTCGCCCCGCACCTGTCCGTCGCGGAGAACCTGTTCCTCGGCCGCGAGCCGGGACGCGGCGGGCTGGTCAGCCGCGGCGCGGAGCTGCGGCAGGCACGGGCGCTGCTGCAACGGGTCGGCCTGAACGTCAGCCCGGCGCGGCTCGCGGGCAACCTCACCGTCGCCCAGCAGCAGCTGCTCGAGATCGCCAAGGCACTCGCCGTCGACGCCCGCGTCGTCATCATGGACGAGCCGAGCGCGACGCTCACCGAGCGCGAGATCGACGAGCTGTTCGACGTCATCGGCTCGCTCGTCCGCGAGGGCATCGCGGTGCTCTACATCTCGCACCGGCTGGAGGAGATCTTCCGCATCGCCGACCGCGTCACCGTCATGCGCGACGGCCGGGTCGTCGCGACGATGCCGACCGCCGAGCTCGACCACGACCGCCTCGTCCGGCTCATGGTCGGCCGTGACATCGCCAACATGTACCCGCGGCCCGACCTCACGCCCGGCGACGTCGTCCTGCGCGTCCGCGGCATCACCCGCACAGAGGTGCTGCACGACTGCTCGTTCGACGTCCGCGCCGGCGAGATCCTCGGGTTCGCCGGCCTCGTCGGCGCCGGACGCACCGAGCTGGCGCGAGCCGTCTTCGGCGCCGACCCGGTCGACGCGGGCAGCGTCGAGCTGGACGGCCGGCCGCTTTCCGTCCACGGGCCGCGCGCGGCGATCGAGTCCGGCATCGGTTACCTCAGCGAGGACCGCAAGCGGGACGGGCTGGCGCTGGAGCTCGGCGTCGACCAGAACATCACCCTCGCCGCCCTGCCCACCAGGGCCGGCTTCCTCGACCTCGCCGCCGAACGCCGCATCGCCGAACGGCGGCGTACCCAGCTCGCCATCCGGACGCCGTCGCTACGCCGCCGCGTGCGGTTCCTGTCCGGCGGCAACCAGCAGAAGGTCGTCGTCGCGAAGTGGCTGGAGACGAAGGCCAGGGTGCTGTTCTTCGACGAGCCGGCGCGCGGCGTCGACGTCGGCGCCAAGGCGGAGATCTTCGAACTGGTCGGGGAGCTCGCCCGCGACGGCAAGGGCGTCGTGCTCATCAGCTCGTACCTGCCCGAACTGCTCAACCTGTGCGACCGCATCCTCGTGATGCGCGAGGGCCGGGTCGCCGGGGAGCTCGCGCGGGACGAGTTCTCCGAGGAACGGGTGATCGCACTGGCGACGGGAGCGAGCGGCTGATGGAAGCGGGCGCGCATGATGGCGACTGACGAGACGGCGACAGCGCCGGGCCGGCTGACGGTCTACGTGCGGGAGCGGCTGTCCGAGGCGGTGTCGCAGCTCGCGGCGGCGGGCGCGCTGATCATCGTGTTCGTGTACCTGTCGTTCGCCTCGCCGCGCTTCCTGACAGGCGACAACCTGTTCAACGTCGGCTCGCAGACGGCCGTCACCGCGATCATCGCGATGGGCATGACGCTGGTCATCATCACCGCCGGCATCGACCTGTCCGTAGGCTCGGTCTCGGCCCTCGCCGGCGTCGTCGGCGTGCAGGCGATGGCGCAGCTCGGCCTGCCGGTGTCGCTCGCCGTCCTCGTCGGCACCCTGATCGGCGCGCTCGCCGGCGTGGTGAACGGGTCGCTGATCACGCTGACCGGCATCGCCCCGTTCATCGCGACGCTCGGCATGATGAGCGTCGCCCGCGGCGTGCTCGACATCGAGACGAACGCCGTCGCGGTGTTCGGCGTGCCGGACTCGTTCCAGCTGCTCGGCCAGGGCCAGGTCGGCCCGGTGCCGATCCCGGTCATCGCGATCGTCGTCGTCGCCGTGCTCGGTTACTTCGTGCTGACGCGCACCCGGCTGGGCCGGTACGCGTACGCCATCGGCTCGAACCAGGAGGCGGCGCGGCTTTCCGGGATCCCCGTGAAGCGGACGCTCGTGTACGTCTACACGATCGGCGGCGGCCTCGCCGGCTTCGCGGGGATGATCGCGATGTCCCGGGTGAACTCCGGCCAGCCGAACTTCGGCATCGGGCTCGAGCTGGACGTGATCGCCGCGGCGGTGATCGGCGGTGCGAGCCTGTTCGGCGGGCAGGGCACGATCGGCGGCACGCTCATCGGCGCGTTCCTGATCGCGTTGATCCGCAACGGTGCCGTGCTGCTCGACATCAACCTGTTCGTGCAGACCGTCGTCATCGGCGTCGTCATCTGGCTCGCCGTCATGTGGGACCGGTTCCGCCGCCGCAAGCTCCAGTCCGTTCAAGGGTGACCGACAAGGAGGACCCATGCGCAAATCGTCGAGCAGGGCCGCAGTCGCCGGCGTTCTCGCCGCCGCGCTGCTCGTCGCCGGATGCGGCGGCGTGAAGAAGCACGAGTCGGGCGGGGGCGGTACGAACAAGGCGACCGGGCCGATCAAGCTGGCGGTCGTCCCGAAGGCCGTCGGGTTCTCGTTCTGGGAGGACGCCCACAAGGGCGCGGTGTGCGCGGCGTCCAAGCAGAAGGACGTGAAGGTGACCTGGGACGGCGTCACCGCCGAGACCGACGTGTCCGGGCAGGTCGACCTGTTGCAGAACTTCCTGACGTCCGGCGTCGACGGGCTCGTGTACGCCGCGACGGATGCCAAGACGCTCTACAACGTCACGAAGTCCGCGGAGGACAAGAAGGTGCCGGTCGTCAACATCGACTCCGGCACCGACCCGCAACCGAAGGACGTCCCGGTGTACGCGACCGACAACATCGCCGCCGCGCAGAAGGTGCCGGACCTGATCGCAAAGAAGCTCGGCAACAAGGGCGGCAAGGTCGCGTTCATCCCGTTCCAGGCCGGCACGATCACCAACGACCAGCGGACGCAGGGCTTCAAGGACGGGCTGAAGAAGCATCCGGAGCTCAAGCTGGTCGCAACGCAGTCCAGCCAGAGCGACGTGAACACTGCGCTGCGCGTCACGCACGACATCATCACGGCGCACCCGGACCTCAACGCCATCTTCGCCGCGAACGAGCCGGGTGTCATCGGCGCCGCGCAGGCGGTGAAGCAGGCGGGCAAGGCGGGCAAGATCACCATCATCGGCTGGGACGCCGCACCCGACGAGGTGAAGGGCGTGCAGACCGGTGAGATCGACGCGCTCGTCGTGCAGAACCCGTTCCGGATGGGCTACGACTCCGTGAACGGGATCGTCGGGAAGATCCGCAAGGGCACGCAGCCGCGGAACGAGGACACCGGCGTCACGTTCGTCACCAAGCAGAACATGACCAGCCCGGACGTGAAGGCGCTGCTCAAGCCCAGCTGCACCAATCCGCCGAAGCTGGGCAGCTGACCGGTACCCGCTGGGGCCCCCATCGTGGTCACAGCCACAACAGGGGTCCCCACGTGGGGTCAGCGCAACAATGGGGGTCCCCAGCGGAGCGTGGT
>JAFMQP010000299.1 GCA_017354575.1 Acidothermales bacterium
GCAGCTCCTCGTCGATGTTGTACTTGTCGAAGCCGGCGGTGAGCGCGTCGAGGATCCCGATCAGCGGACGGGTGGCGCGCTGGAACTCGATGACCTCGCGGGACAGCTCGTAGATGCGCCGCGAGACGGCGGGGTCGCCGCGGAACACCTCGGTCTCGATCTCGTCGATGTCGTTCTGCAGGCCCGCGACGACGGGCGCGTAGCCGTCGACGACGGCGTCGAGGATCGCGTACAGCACGGCCTCGGTGCCGCGGCGCAGCAGGTCCGGCTCGGACTCCATCCGGCGCCGGACGGACGCGAGGTCGGGTGCCTCGCTGTGCCGGACGGTGAGCACGAAGTCGCGGCCGACGAACAGGTGCAGCTCGCCGAAGTCGACCTCCTCGGCGTCGTCCACGTACCGGGCCGCCCTGAGCACGACGAACAGCGTGTCGCCGTACCGCTCCAGCTTGGGCCGCTGGTGGGCGACGATGGCGTCCTCTACGGCGAGCTTGTGCAGCTCGAACTCGTTCGCCAGCTCGACGATCTGTGCGGACGCAGGACGGTACAGGCCGATCCACGCGAGGCTCTCCGGCTCGGTGCGCAGGTGCCGGAACGTGTCGGCGAGCGTCACCGGCGTCGCGCTCCGGCGGCCGCGGACGTAGACGGCGTTGTCGATGATGCTGTTGTCGACGGGCGGCGCGTCGGACGCGCGCGGGTCCATCGACTGCTCGGGCGCCACCTCGCGACAGGCGGACGACTCGCGTACGCGGGCGGCGCGGCGGCGGAGCGGGCGGAGGGCGGGCAGGCGTCGGTCGAGCATCTCGGACCTCCGGGCAGGAGCTGGCACGCAAGGGCTGCATGGGAGCGGCCGTCGCTGACGGCGGGACGCCTGGGCCGTCGGGACGCGGGTCAGCAGAACGCGACCCGGCCGGCGCGCGTATCCGTCAGCGGCCGACGGGTCTGGGAGGTTGGCTAGTCATCAGCCACACCTCCTCTGTCCGCACACGTCTCGGTCCACCGGACAGGCTACCCCACACCCTCGCCCGCGACCGCGCTAGCGGTAGTTGACGAACTGGACCGCGAAGTCGAGGTCCTTGCCCTTGACGAGGGAGATGACCTGCTGCAGGTCGTCCTTCTTCTTCGACGAGACGCGCAGCTCGTCGCCCTGGATCTGCGCCTTGACGCCCTTGGGCCCCTCGTCGCGGATGATCTTGGACAGCTTCCTCGCGTTCTCCGACGAGATGCCCTCGGCGAGCTCGCAGCCGATCCGGTACTCCTTGCCGGACAGCTGCGGGTCGCCGGCGTCGAGCGACTTCAGCGACACGCCCCGCTTGACCAGCTTGCTCTGGAACACGTCCAGCACGGCCTTCGCGCGGTCCTCGCTGTCGGCGCGGATCTCGACCTTGTCGCCCGACCACCTGATCGACGCGTTCGTGCCCTTGAAGTCGTAGCGCTGCGAGACTTCCTTCGCGGCCTGGTTGAGGGCGTTGTCGACCTCCTGGCGGTCGACCTTGTTCACGATGTCGAACGACGAGTCAGCCACTGCGTCCCTCCCGTGCGACGGCATGCCCAAATCTACTCACCGTGTACGCGGCCACGGATCGCACCTACCCGCGTACGGCCCGTTGACACTCCTCGCCAGTGGGTCCACTCTGTCTGCAGGTTTCCAACATCGGCGGAGGTGCCCCGCATGCGTCATCCCGTCCGCACGGTTCTGCTCGCCCTCGCGACGGTCGCGCCGCTCACCGCGTTCGCCCTCAGCGGCGCCTCCGCAAGCCCGGTGAGCCCGTCGAGCCCCGACACCTCCAGACAGCAAGCGTTCGCCTCGGCCGCGCAACGCTACGGCGTGCCCGCGGACGTCCTGCTCGGCGTCTCGTACCTCGAGTCGCGCTGGGACGACCACGGCGGGCGGCCCAGCACGGCGGGCGGCTACGGCCCGATGCACCTCACCGACGTGAAGCTGCCCGACGCCGACGCCGACCGCGCGGACGGCGTGCACGCGGTCCACGCGTCCGACCCCTCGCTGCACACGGCGCGGGCGGCGGCGAAGCTCACCGGCGTCGACGTCGCCACCGTCGAGGACGACCCGACGGCGAACATCCGCGGCGGCGCGGCCCTGCTCGCGAGTTACCAGCGCGCGCTGCACCAGCCCGTCGGCGGCACCACCGACCCGGGCAGCTGGTACGGCGCCGTCGCCAGGTACAGCGGCGCGTCCGTCGACTCCACCGCGCGTTCGTTCGCGAACGAGGTGTTCGCCAAGGTGCGGGACGGGGTCGCCAGGACGACCACCGACGGCCAGCAGGTGCGGCTCGCCGCCGACCAGGGCGTGCGGCCCGCAACGGGCCAGGCCGACCGGCTCGACCTCACGAAGGCCCCGAGCGGCGACTCCGTCGAGTGCCCGAAGAGCCTGGGCTGCCTGTGGATTCCGGCGCCGTACCAGCAGTACGGCCCGAACCCCGGCGACTACGGTAACCACGACCAGGCGAACCGCCCGGCGTCGCCGACGATCGACTACATCGTCATCCACGACACCGAAGAGACGTGGGACAACACCCTCAAGCTGGTGCAGGACCCGACCTACCTCGGCTGGAACTACACGGTCCGCTCGTCCGACGGCCAGGTCGCGGAGCACATGAAGGCCAAGGACATCGGCTGGCAGGCAGGCAACTGGTATATCAACATGCACTCCATCGGCGTCGAGCACGAGGGCTTCGAGGCCGACGGCAGCTGGTTCACCGAGGCGATGTACGAGAACTCCTCGGCGCTCGTCCGCTACCTCGCGCACAGGTACGGGATCCCGCTCGACCGGCAGCACATCATCGGCCACGACCAGGTGCCCGCGATCAACGCCGCCGGCGTCGCCGCCATGCACCACGACCCCGGCCCGTTCTGGGACTGGGAGCACTACTTCCAGCTGCTGCACGCGCCGATCGCGCCCGGGGCGTCCGACCCGCACGGCGGTGTCGTCACGATCAGGCCCGGCTTCGACGACAACGTCCAGCCGGTGACCGGCTGCGGCAGCGACCCGAACGCGCCGTGCGCCGAGCAGGGCACCAACGTCGTCTACCTCCACACCGCACCGAGCCGGGACGCGCCGCTCGTCAACGACCTCGGCCTGCGCCCGGACGGCAGCCCGGACACCACCAACGTCTCCGACGTCGGCGCGCGCGCGGCCGCGGGTGAGGTGTACGGGTACGCCGGCAGCGACGGCGACTGGACCGCGGTCTGGTACCTCGGCGCGAAGGCGTGGTTCTACGACCCGAAGGCTCACCCGACGGCGGTGCGCTCGGCCGGCCTGGTCGCGACGCCGAAGCCGGGCAAGGACTCGATCCCGTTCTACGGCAGGGCGTTCCCGGAGCAGAGCGCATACCCACCCGACATCCCGTACCAGACGGTGACGCCGCTCCAGTACTCGCTGAAGGCGGGCCAGACGACGCCGGTCGCCGGCTTCCCGAAGACCGACTACTACTACGCGGTCGCGTTCGACGTGCCCGGGCGGGACGTGGTCGGCACGGACCGGTACTACTGGGTGCAGGTCGGCCACCGGATGGGCTTCGTCCGGGCCGCCGACGTCGACCTGAAGCAGGCCGTCACCCGCTGACGGCAGCGGGCCGGGCGGTTACGACCGTCGGCGGACGCGGACGAGCAGCGCCGACGACTCGACGCCCGCCGTCACCGTCCGCGCCCGGCCGATCGGGTCGCCGTCCACCTGGGTGTGCTGCGGCTCGTCGGCGGTGACGGTGAGCCGGGTGAGGCGCCGATGCTCCACCCGGCGATGGCCCTTGCGCTGCTTGGTCAGCATCCGCGCCGCGACCGCGGCCCAGCCGACGACACCCGACGGCGCGAGCATCACGGCGTCCAGGTACCCGTCGTCGACCTCGGCCTCGGGCAGCAGCACGAACCCGCCGGTCAGCCGTCCGCAGTTGCCGACCACGATCGCCCGCGTGCGGCGGCGGATCGGAGGGTCGTCGTCGAACGTCAGCCGCACGCCGAACCGTTCGCCGTTCAGGTTCTGCAGCATGGACACGACGTACGCCGGCCAGCCCATCCGCTTCTTCAGGTGTTCCGGCGCGGACGCCATGATGTCGGCGTCGAAGCCCATGCCCGCCATCACGAGGAACACGTGCGCGGATCCCTCGTCCCCGTCCAGGACGAGCCGGCCGACGTCGATCGGCCGGTCGGTGCCGGTGAGGGCGACGTCGAGGGCGCGTGTGAGCGAGTCGACCGGCACGCCAAGGTTGCGTGCGAGCAGGTTGCCCGTGCCCGCGGGCAGCAGTCCGAGCGGCGTCCGCGTCCCCGCGAGCGCCGCTGCCACGGCACGGACGGTGCCGTCCCCGCCCAGGGCGCAGACGAGCGTCGCGCCGTGCGCGACCGCCTCCCGCGCCATGCCGGTGCCCGGGTCGGTCGGCGTCGTCTCCAGCCAGACCGGCGCGTCCCACCCCGCTACGGCGCAGCCCTCGGCGATGCGGGCGCGGGAGGCGGCGGCGTCGGCGAGCCGGGTCGGGTTCGCGACGATCGCCGCCCTGCCTGGAGTCGCGATGTGCACGGCCGAGCCCCTCCTCCTCCCCGCGACATCACAGTAGCGTCGAGGTATGGCCACGCAGCAGACGCCCGAGACGGGCGTGACCGCCGCGCCCCTCCGTCGTCCCGAGGTCGAGGACGCCGCCGCTCGCATAGCCGGGCGGGTGCGGCGTACGCCGGTACTCACCGTCGACCACGACGGGGCGCCGCTCGCGCTCAAGCTCGAACACCTCCAGCACACCGGTACCTTCAAGCCGCGCGGCATGTTCAACCGGCTGCTCACCGCACAGGAAAGCGGTGAGCTCACCGACGCCGGTGTCGTCGCGGCGTCCGGCGGCAACGCCGGCCTCGCGGTTGCGTACGCCGCCGGCATCCTCGGTGTGCGCGCGGAGATCTACGTGCCCGAGGTCATCAGCGCGGCCAAGGCAGAACGGCTCCGACGGCTCGGCGCGACCGTCGTCGTCGGC
>JAFMQP010000300.1 GCA_017354575.1 Acidothermales bacterium
TCCAGCCGAGCCGCGGCGTCGGCCCCCGGGACGGCCGCCACCTCGGCCGCCACGCGGTCGAAGAAGCGAGCGTGCCGGCGCTCGTCACGGGCCTGCGCACGGAAGATGTCCGCCACCGAGGCGTCGGACGCCGCGTCCTGGAAGGAACCGAGGTGCCCGGACACCGCCGCCTCGGCGATGCCGAAGCCCGCGATCAAGCCGAGGACGTGGGCGCTCTCGGACTTGTCCAGTGCCGGCCAGGCCCGCTTGTCGGGCGTGAAGTCGATGGTCGTCTCGTCCCACTGCAGCGACTCGGCGAGTGTCACGAAGTCGTTGAGGCCTGTGATCATGTATCAGTTCCCAGTCGTCCGGGATCTCCGTCCCCGGTCATCCTCCCCCGGGACGGTTGACAAAATCCACAGTCGCCCGTGCGGCGGCGTCATGGCACTAGGCTGCTCCGGTGTCCGCACTCGACGACCTCGAACCGGCCCTCGCCGCCGCGCCGGGCACCGTCTCCGTCTGGCACGGCGGCCTCACCGGCCCGCCCAGGTACACCCGGCTGCCGGAGGACACGCACTACGCCGCGAGCACGATGAAGGCCGCCGTCCTGGTCGCCGCGCACCGGGCCGCGGCCGCCGGGGACGCCGACCTCGACGCGCCCGTCGGTGTGCACGCCGACTTCGCCTCGGGCGACGGCGAGACCCGGTTCACCGCCGGCGAGGAGGAGGACGGCGACGACCAGGCGTGGGCGCGGCTGGGCGAGGACGTCCCGTTGCGCTGGCTGCTCCGCCGGATGATCGTCCGCTCGGGGAACCTCGCCACCAACCTGGTGATCGAGCACCTCGGGTTCGACGCCGTCGCCGAGGCGTGGCGGGCGTGCGGGGCGCGGCACAGCCGCGTGGCCCGGCTGCTAGGCGATGCCGCCGCCGACCTCCGGGCGAAGCGCAACCTGGTCACGGCCGCGGACCTCGCCGCGGTGATGCGCGCGATCGCGACCGACGCCGCGGCGACGCCGGCGGCGTGCGCGGAGATGCGCGAGCTGCTGGAGGCGAACGAGTTCAACCCGGACATCCCCGCGGGCCTGCCGCCCGGGACGCGCGTCGCGCACAAGAACGGCTGGGTCACCGGGAGCCGCCACGACGCCGCCCTCGTCACGCCCGACGACGCCCCGCCGTACGTCCTCGTGGTCTGCACGACCACCGAGCTGTCCGACGACGACGCGTGCGCACTCGTGGCCCGGGTGGCGACGGCGTCCTGGCCGGACCGCCTCCGAGCGGCGCAGGTCAGCTGACGGCGCGCACCGGCCAGCTGCCGGTGACCAGGTAGACCACGCGGCGGCCGACGGCCACGGCGTGGTCGGCGTACCGCTCGAGGTACCGGCCGACGAGCGTGACGTCGACGGCACCCTCGATGCCGTAGGTCCACCGCGGCGAAAGCAGCGCGACGAAGATCTGCCGCAGCAGCGCGTCCATCTCGTCGTCGGCGGTCTCGAGCTGCAGCGCGACGGCGATGTCGTCCTGCGCGACGACCTGTTCGAGGTACGTGCTCATCCGGCTGGCGACGTTCGCCATCTGCGCCACCGTGTCGCGGACGAGCGGGGGCACCGCGTCGTCTGGGTAGCGGCGCCGGATCACCTCGGCGACGTGCACGGCGTTGTCGCCCATCCGCTCGAGGTCGGCGCTGATGCGGATCGCCGTCACGATGGCGCGCAGGTCGCTCGCCACCGGTTGCTGGCGCGCGAGCAGTTCGTACGACGCCTCCTCGACCAGCATCTGGATCTGGTCGACCTTGGTGTCGCCCTCGATCACCTGTTCCGCGAGCGCGCCGTCGGTGTCGAGCAGAGCCGTGGTGGCACGGTCCATCGCCGCATGGACGAGCACCGTCATCTCGACGAGGTCGGCGCGCAACGAATCGAGCGACCGCTTGTAGGCGTCACGCATAGTCCACACATTGTCAGCGAAGAAGTAAGGGCCAGCGAAGCGGCTGTGAACGGGCGGTGAACGCCAAGCAGGGATTCTGCGGCCGGCGGCTACGCACCGTACCATCGAGGCATGAGCCCAGAGCTTGCCCTGGGGCTTGGTGTCGCCCTGGGGTTGCTCGTCGGCGTAGGTGCGGCGCTCGCCTTCCGGGTGAGTGAGCGCACCCAGCGCGGCGAGCCCGTCGAGGCCACCGTCGAGGAGCCGCAGCTGCCCCCCGGCGTCGCCGCCGTCCTCTCCGTGCTCCCGTGGTCGGCGGTCGTGCTCGACGACGACGACCGCGTCCTCCGGTCGAGTGCCGCCGCCCGCGCCCGCGGGCTGGTCGAGCAGGATCGTGTCCGTGTCCCCGGCCTGCTCGCGCTGGCGCGGCTCGTCCGCCGCGACGGCGGCATCCGGTCCGAGGAGGTCGAGCTGTCCGGCGCGCTGTTCAACGTGCACGTCGCCCCGCTCGGCGCCACCGGCACGGCCGGAACGGTGCTCGTGCTCGCCGAGGACCTCACCGAGGTACGCCGGGTCGAGGACGTCCGGCGGGACTTCGTCGCGAACGTCAGCCACGAGCTGAAGACGCCGGTCGGTGCTCTCACCCTGCTCGCCGACACGGTCGACTCGGCCGCCGACGACCCGGAGTCCGTGCACCACTTCGCCGCCCGGATGCGTACCGAGGCGCAGCGGCTCGGCAAGATGGTGCAGGAGATCGTCCTGCTGTCGCGGCTGCAGGGGGCCCAGGCCGTCCCCGAGCCGAGGCCCGTGGGCACTGCCGGCGTCGTCGCCGAGGCCGTCGACCGCTGCCGGCTGCCGGCGGCGGCGAAGAGCATCGACATCGCCGTGTTCGGCCCCTCCGACCTGCGCGTACTGGGCGACGAGGACCTGCTCGTCGTGGCGCTGCGCAACATCATCGACAACGCGATCGCCTACAGCCCGGAACACACCCGCATCACCGTCAGGACCCGGCGTGACGGCACCCACGTCGACCTGTCCGTGAGTGACCAGGGCATCGGCATCTCGCCCACCGACCAGCGGCGCATCTTCGAGCGCTTCTACCGCGTCGACCCCGCGCGGTCGCGCGGGACCGGCGGTACGGGGCTCGGCCTCGCTATCGTCAAGCACGTCGTGTCGAACCACGGCGGCGAGGTACGGGTGTGGAGCAAGCAACGGCTCGGTTCCACGTTCACCCTGCGGCTGCCGTTGCACGTCGAGCCGGCGACGGCGCCGGTACCGAACCCGCACCTGGCGGAGGTAGTGAAGAAATGACCCGTGTGCTCGTCGTGGAGGACGAGGAGTCGTACAGCGAGGCGCTGACCTACCTGCTGAAGAAGGAGGGTTACGAGGCGCTCGCCGCGTCCACCGGGCCGGACGCGCTCGCCGAGTTCGAGCGGTCGGGTGCGGACCTCGTGCTGCTCGACCTCATGCTGCCCGGGCTCTCCGGCACCGAGGTGTGCAGGGATATCAGGAAGCGCTCGTCGGTGCCGATCATCATGCTGACGGCGAAGGACAGCGAGATCGACAAGGTCGTGGGCCTCGAGCTGGGTGCCGACGACTACGTGACGAAGCCGTACTCGGCAAGGGAGCTGGTCGCGCGGGTGCGCGCGGTGCTGCGCCGCCGCTCCGAGCCGGAGGAGCTGGTGCCGCCGACCCTGGAGTCGGGGCCGGTGCGGATGGACGTCGACCGGCACCTGGTCACCGTCGCCGGCGACCAGGTATCGCTGCCGCTCAAGGAGTTCGAGCTGCTCGAGCTGCTGCTGCGCAACGCGGGGCGCGTGCTCACGCGCGTCCAGCTGATCGACCGGATCTGGGGCAGCGACTATGTCGGCGACACCAAGACGCTGGACGTGCACGTCAAGCGGTTGCGGTCGAAGATCGAGCCGGACCCGGGCAACCCGCGTTACATCGTCACGGTGCGCGGGCTGGGCTACAAGTTCGAGCCGTAACGGTCCCGGTCAGCCGGTCGGACCGGACGACGACGGCGCCGGCGCGGGCGACAGCGACCCGAGAGTTCCCGTCTGCGGCATCACCGGCACGTCGACGGTCAGCGCCCCGGCGCGTTGGAACACGAACGTCACCGACACCACTGCGCCGTTGTCGAGACTGCGGGTGAGACCGGTGAGCGTGATCGTGTTGTCCGAGTACGGTGGGCGGCCCACGGTCACGGCGCCGACGTCCGCCGAGGACGGCGGGATGGTGAGCATGGCGGACGTCGGCCGGCTCGCGGACGGGCTCGGCGACCGGCGTTTGGTGGCGCCGCCCGTCCGGCTCGGGGACGGCGACGCGCTCGGCGACGAGCCGGCGCCGACGACCACCTGGTCGGCCGCCTTCGACTGGACGCCTAGCAGCTTGTCCGGACGCTTGGTCTGGTTCAGGAAGTCGACGTAGACGGCCGCGTCGGCGCCCTTCGGGTAGGGCGTACCGTCCGGCGCGGGCCCGAGGATGAGTGCGTGCCGGATCGCGATCTGGGACGTGTACCCGAGGACCGGGTCGTTCTGGCCGTCCCTTGGCTGCAGGGACGGGCTCGTCTCCGGGTGGAACCCCGTGGCGCAACCGGACAACGCCAACACTCCCGCCGCGGCCGCCGCGGCCACGGCAATCGCACTTCGTCTCACGTCGAGAGGTTATCGGGCGCGATCCCAGTGACACCTGTCGGGCCTAGGCTCGACGATGTGAGCGTAGGCGTCGGACCCCATGCCCTGCCGTGGCCGGACGACCCGCGGTACGACCCCGAGCTGCTCGCCGACGGCGACCGGCGCAACGTGGCCGACCGGTACCGCTACTGGCGCAACGAGGCGATCACGGCGGACCTCGACCGCAGGCGGCACCCGTTCCACGTCGCGGTCGAGAACTGGGAGCACGACTTCAACATCGGTTCCGTGGTGCGGACGGCCAACGCGTTCCTCGCGGCGTCGGTGCACATCGTCGGGCGCCGCCGCTGGAACCGCCGCGGCGCGATGGTGACCGACAGGTACCAGCACGTCCGCCACCACGGCAGCGTCGACGAGCTGGTCGCGTGG
>JAFMQP010000301.1 GCA_017354575.1 Acidothermales bacterium
GCCAGCGCGGCTCCGACGACCCCGGCACCGATGACGACGACCTTGGGAGTGGTCATGTGCGGCTCTCCGATGTTCCCTGATACGCAACTCGCGGCACATACCGCAACAGCGCCCAGCCTGGACGCGACCGCCGGTCGCTGTCAAGGCGAGGTTGCGGCAAGCGTACGAGAAGCTGGAGACATGACGCCGCGGGCGCGATGTCACAAACCGCACCGCCGTACGGTCCTTCTGGGTAGGACCACCACGAGGGAGTGAACTGGTGAAGATCCTGGTCACCGGCGGCACCGGCGCGCTGGGCCGCGTCGTCGTCGACCGGTTGCTGCCCGACGGACACGACGTCACGGTCGTGAGCCGCCGCGCCCGGCCCGAACGCGCCGCCGGCACGCCCGGATGGGCGACCGTCGACTGGCGCACCGGCACCGGTCTCGACGCGGCCATCGACGGCGCGGACGCCGTGGTGCACTGCGCCACCAGCTACCGCGGCATCGACCTCGAGCGGCGGCTCGTCGAGACGGCACGACAGGCGGACGGGCCGCACATCGTGTACATCTCGATCGTCGGCGTCGACCGCATCCCGTTCCCCTACTACCGGCTGAAGCTCGCCGCGGAACGGCTGCTCGCGGACTCCGGCCTGCCGCACACGGTACTGCGGGCGACCCAGTTCCACGGCCTCGTCCGCGAGCTGTTCGCACTCGGCTCGCGCTCACCGGTCATGCCGGTGCTCGATATGCGCGTGCAACCGATCGACGTCACCGACGTCGCCGGCCGCCTCGCGGAGCTGGCTACCGGCCAGCCCGCCGGACGGGTCACCGACATGGGCGGCCCCGAGGTGCGCACCGTACGCGACCTGGCGCGGACGTACCTGAGGGTCACCGGACGCCGTCGGGTGGTCGCGCCGATTCGCCTGCCGGGCAAGGCGTTCCGCGCGTTCCGTGCCGGCGGCAACCTGACGCCCGGGCACGCCGTGGGGACGGTCACGTTCGAGGACTACCTGCGTCGGCTGTCCGACCCGGCCACGACGTCCTACCGGGGTGTCCATTGACAACGAGCACCTGATGCGCGACGTCGGCACCCTGACGCTCGCCCTGGCCGTCGTCCTCAGTGCGGCCGCGGTCACGCTCGACCGACGGCTCGTCCAGGTCGCGCTGGCCGCGGACCTCGTGTTCCACCGTCTCGCACCTCGTCTTCCACACGACGCACCTGCAGCACGTCCCGGTCGGCGTGACGACGCGGTCAGACGGAGCCGTACACGTCGTCGAGGGCGTCCTTGGTGCCGTCGGCCATCGCCGCGAGGTCGGCGTCGTCGCTGACGAGCGGCGGCGAGAACTGCAGGCCGCCACCGGTGAGCAGCCGGGTGAGCACGCCGCGCTCGCGCATCGTCGCCACCACCTTCTCGCCGAGGGCCGGGTCGGACGCCAGCGCACCGGCGTCCAGCTGCACGGCGGCGAGCAGGCCGACGCCGGAGCGCACCTCGCCGACGAGCGGGTGCGACGCCAGCGGTGAGAGCAGGTCGGCGAGCGTGTGCTGGCTCTCGTCGACGCGTTGCGGCAGCTTCTCGTCCGCGACGATCGTGAGGTTGGCAACCGCCGCCGCGCACGCCGTCGCGTGACCGGAGTACGTGTATCCGTGGCGCCACATCACCTTGCCGGGCTCGCTCCAGAACGGCTCGGCGACGCGCGGTGCGGCGAACACCGCGCCGAGCGGCGCATAGCCGGACGTGATGCCCTTGGCACAGGTGAGGAGGTCGGGCTCGAGGTCGAACCGCCCGCTGGCGAACCACGCGCCGGTACGCCCGAAGCCCGTGATCACCTCGTCGGCGACGAACAGCACGTCGCGCTCGCGGCACACCTCCCTGGCGGCCTTCAGGTACCCGTCCGGCGGCGGGTAGACGCCACCCGCGCCGATCACCGGCTCGCAGAAGAACGCGGCCACGTTCTCCGCGCCGACCTCGTCGATCTTGGCCTCGAGCGCGTCCGCGTCGTCCCACGCGACGGTGTGGACGCCGTCCAGCAGCGCGCCGTAACCGGTGCGGTTGGGGGGGATGCCGGCCAGGCTGGTGCCGGCGACGTGCATGCCGTGATAGGCGTGGTCACGCGCGATGAACACGGTCTTGCCCGGGCGGCCGAGCTGGTGCCAGTACGCACGGGCCAGCTTGATCGCGGTGTCGACCGAGTCGGAGCCACCGCTGGTGAGGAAGATCGCGCTGTCGCGCACCGGCACGATCTCGCCGAGCCGCTCCACGAGTTCCAGCGTCGACGTCGTCGCCATGTCGCCGAAGTTCGAGTATGCATGGATCTTCCGCGCCTGCGCCGCCATCGCGTCGGCGATCTCCGCCCGTCCGTACCCGACGTTCGTGTACCAGAGGCCCGCGGTGGCGTCGAGGTACTCGCGGCCCGCGGTGTCGCGTACGCGCACGCCCTCGCCGGACTCCAGGACCAGCTCGCCTGCCGTGCTCACTTTCGCCATGTCTGCGAACGGATGCCAGAATCGGTTCATGGTCACACCCTAGACTGCTTGCTCGTGCCCTCCGATGTGACCGACTTCGTCCACGCCATGCCCAAGGCGGAGCTGCATGTCCACCTGGTCGGCTCCGCGTCCGTCCCCACCGTCGTCGAACTCGCCCGCCGTCACCCCGAGCGAGGCGTACCGACCGATCCTGACGCGCTCGCGGCGTTCTACGAGTTCCGTGACTTCACGCACTTCATCGAGGTCTACCAGAAGGTGAGCGCACTCGTCACGACTCCCGAGGACGTGACGGCACTGGTCACGGGGCTCGGTCGCGACCTCGCGGCGAGTAACGTCCGGTACGCCGAGGTCACCGTCACGCCGTACTCGCACCTGCTCGCCGGCATCGAGCCGGCCGCCGTCGCGCAGGCACTCACCGAGGGGCGGCGTCGGGTCGCCGCCGACCGCGGGATCGAACTCGCCTGGATCTTCGACATCCCAGGCGAGTACGGCGTGCCGTCGGGACGCGACACGCTCGCCTGGGTCGAGAGGCACGCGCCGGAAGGCACCGTCGGGTTCGGTCTCGGCGGACCCGAGGTGGGCGTCGAACGCGCGCAGTTCGCGGACGTCTTCGCCGCCGCGCGTGCGGCGGGCCTGCACTGCATCCCGCACGCCGGCGAGACCACGGGACCGGAGACCGTCTGGTCGGCGCTGCGCGACCTCGGCGCGGAACGGATCGGGCACGGCGTCGGCTCCGCCGACGACCCGCGACTGGTCGAATACCTCGCCGCAGAACGCATCCCGCTCGAGATGTGCCCGACGTCCAACGTGTGCACCGGCGCCGTCGCACGCATCGAGGACCACCCGCTGCCGCGGCTGCTGCGTGCCGGCGTGCCTGTGACACTCAACACCGACGACCCCGGCATGTTCGCCACCGACCTGAACCGCGAGTACGACGTGGCGCTGGACGTGCTCGGGCTGACCCTCACGGAGCTGAGGACGTTGGCCGGCAACGCGATCGACGCCGCCTTCTGCTCCACGGAGACGAAGGCGAAGTTGCGCGCGGCCGCCGCGCACACGTGAGCCGGGCCACCAGCCGGACAGGCCGCTCGGTGCTCGTCATCCGGTCCTCCGCTTCGACGAGTCGGTCGGCGGGTACAGCGGGCTGTGGTCGCGGTGGCTGTACCAGGGCGCCTTCGAGGGCTCCAGCGGAGCGTTGCCGAGGACGAGGTCCGCGGCCTTCTCCGCCGTCATCATCACCGGCGCGTAGATGTTGCCGTTGGTGATGTACGGCATCACCGACGCGTCGACGACGCGCAGCCCGTCGACGCCGTGGACGCGCATGCTCGACGGGTCGACGCAGGCATCGTCGCCCGTGCCCATCTTCACCGTGCACGACGAGTGCAGCGCGGTCTCGGCGTCCGCGGCCACCCACTCGAGGATCTCCTCGTCGCTGTCGACGCGCGGGCCCGGCGACAGCTCGCCGTCGTTGAACGGGTCGAACGCCTGCTGGTTCAGGATGTTCCGTGCCACCCGCACCGCCTCGATCCACTCGCGGCGGTCGTTGCCGGTCGACAGGTAGTTGAAGCGCAACGCCGGATGCACACGCGGATCCGTGGACTTCAGCTTCACCGTGCCGCGGGTGTCGGCGTACATCGGGCCGATGTGCACCTGGTAGCCGTGCCCCTGCGTGGGCGACGAGCCGTCGTACCTGATCGCGATGGGCAGGAAGTGGAACATCAGGTTCGGGTAGTCGACGTCGGCGTTGCCGCGGACGAAGCCGCCGCCCTCGAAGTGGTTGGTGGCGCCGAGTCCCTTGCGGAACAACAGCCATTCCAACCCGACCCGCGGACGGTTCTGCCAGCGCAGCCCCGGCGCGATCGACACCGGAAGCTTGCTGCCGTACTGGATGTACACCTCGAGATGGTCCTGCAGGTTCGCGCCAACGCCGGGGAGGTGCTGGACGACGTCGATGCCGAGCGCACGGAGGTCCCCGGCGTCGCCGACACCGGAGAGCTGCAGCAGCTGCGGCGAGTTGATCGCGCCACCGCACAGGATGACCTCGCCGGCGCGCATCTCGTGCCGGCCGCGTCCCGCGCGCACGTACTCGACGCCGACGGCCTTCCTGTTCTCGAAGACGATGCGAGTCGTGTGTGCGAACGTCCGCACGGTGAGATTGGGCCGCGACAGGACGGGGTGCAGGTACGCGCGTGCGGCGCTGAGCCTGCGACCGCGGTGCACGTTGCGGTCGAACGGCGCGAAGCCCTCCTGGCGGTAACCGTTGACGTCGCTCGTCAACGGGTAGCCCGCCTGCTGGGCAGCCTCGAAGAACGCGCCGAACAACGGGTTCGTGGCCGGGCCGCGTTCGAGCACCAGCGGTCCGCTGCCGCCGCGCCACTCGTCCGCGCCGGCGAGACATGTCTCCATCCGCTTGAAGTACGGCAGGCAGTGCGCGTAGTCCCACTCACCCATACCGGGGTCGCGCGCCCAGCGCTCGTAGTCCATCGGGTC
>JAFMQP010000302.1 GCA_017354575.1 Acidothermales bacterium
TCGGTGCTGCTGGCGGAGGACGGCCATCGCGTCACCGGCGTCGACCAGTCGCCCGCGATGCTCGAGCGCGCGTCCGACAAGGCCGCCGCAGCCGGGGTCGCCGTCGAGTTCCGACCCGGCGACGCGGCGGCGCCACCACTGGCCGACGGCGCGTTCGACGTGGTGTTCTCGCGGCACGTCGTCTGGGCGCTGCCCGACCCGGGCGCCGCGCTGGCGCGCTGGGTGTCGCTGCTCGCACCGGCCGGACGGCTGGTGCTCGTCGAGGGCCGCTGGTCGACCGGCGCCGGCCTGACCGGTGCCGAGCTGGTCGCGGCCGTCGAGCCGCACGCCGCCGTCGTCGAGGTCCGTCCCCTGCCCGACCCGGTGCTGTGGGGTGGCCCGATCACCGACGAGCGCTACGCCGTCGTCGCGGCCCGTCGCCTCGGCTCAGGCGTACGCCTCGAGTTCGAGCACCCGCGAAAAGCTGGCGTTGGCCTGGAGGATCGATATCCGGATGCCGGTGGTGGTCTCGGTCGGGAAGGTGCTGCTTACCATGGGCGCGGTGCTCCCGCGGACCGACGCCACCGTCCGCCAACCGCCACTGCCGTCGGCGACCTGGATGTCCCAGTCCCGCAGACCCTCGCGTGACGCTGGGATCGCCACCGAGTCGAGGGAGTAGACGTCGACCCGGGAGACGGTCACCGGCGAGTCGAACGTCTCCTGCCACCAGTCCGGGTAGACCCCGGGGGTGTTGTCGCTCCAGCCGACACCCTGCGCCCACGCCTCGGAGTCCTTGTTGCCGTCGATCGCGCCGCACGGCGGCCGGCCCGGGTACGTCCGCGAGGCGGTCGGGTGCCCGCGCCGGGCGATGTTCGGGTTCGTGGTCAGGTCCCCGACGTGGACCGCCACGGTTCGCCGCGACGAGCCGGACTGGACGGTGACGGTGTGGTCGCCGGCATCGGTGCTGTCGGGCGCGCTGACCTGTATCTGCTGGGTGTAGGTGTAGCCCGCAGGAAGATAGGTGCTGATCACGTCGGTGGTCAGGTCGAGGCCGTCGGCATCGAGGAACGCGTCGGCGTAGATCGCCTTCCTGCCGTCGTTGGTCAGGCTCACCGTCATCCGACCGACCGAGCACGGGGCGTTGAAGATGTCCACGTGGTCGACGTCGGTGGCGACGGAGACCTGCTGCGCCGGTGCGGCCTGCACTGCAGCGCCGCCGGCGAGGAGCATCCCCGCCAGGGTGAGAACCAGTGAGGCGCAGAGCGTGCTGCGAAGGATCTTGTGGAGCATCATGCGTCCTGGATGCCGGGCCGCCCGGCTTCGACGGCGAAGGACCGTTTGGTGTAGACGGGTGCTCCGTGACGAGTCACGTACGGGACCTCCCGGTAGTCGACGGTCATCAGGTCCTGGCTCAGCCGGCCGCGGACGTACCCCCGTTGCAGGCTGCCCCAGTGCAGGTGGGGGTTGGCCCGGTAGCGCAGTTCCAGACCGGCGTCCGAGTCCGTGCCGTCGGAGCCGCTGGTGAGCGAGGTGCCGACGAACTCGGCACCGACGATCGGCGAGTCCGGGTCGTCGGTGTCGGCGTGCATGTCGAGCACGTAGTTGCGGTGGACGTCACCGGTGAAGACCACGAAGTTCGACACGTCGTTGTCGGCGACCGTGTCGAGCACGCGCTGCTGGGAGGCCTGGTAGGCGTCCCAGCCACCGGCGGAGAACAGGCGGTTCGCGGTGTCGTCGATGTCGAACATCGACATCAGCACACCCTGCGGGACCAGGTTCCAGCGGGCGGTCGAGGTCGTCAGGCTCCTGAGGAACCAGGCTTCCTGCTCGTCACCCAGCATGGTCCGGTCGGTGCTCCGGCGCTCCGGTGAGTCGGGGATGGACGTCGCGGTCAGGTGCGGCCGCCGGTACTGGCGGTCGTCGAGCATGTGGAACCGGGCCAGCTTGCCGTAGTCCAGGGACCGGTAGAGGCGGGCATCCGGCCCCACCGGCGCCTGCGGGGCCCGCAGCGGCATGTGCTCCCAGTACGCCCGGTAGGCGTTGGCCCGCCGGACCAGGAAGTCGGCGTTCGCGGGGTCGGCCGGGTCGACGTAGGCGTAGCCGTCCACGACCTCGTGGTCGTCCCAGGTGACGATCCACGGTGCGACCTGGTGCGCCCTGATCAGCTCCGGTTCCGACTTGTGGGCGGCGTACTGGAGACGGTACCGGCTAAGCGATCCGGTCTCGGTCGAGAAGTCCGAGGGCATGTCGGGCGGATCGACCCGCAGGCTGCCCTCGACGGTGAGCGGGTACTCGTAGATGTAGTCGCCGAGGAAGAAGATCACGTCCACGTCCTCGTCGGCCATGTGCCCGGTGGCGTCGAAGTAGCCCGCGTTGAACGAGCTGCACGAGGCGAACGCGAACGACAGCGACATATTCGTCGTCGACGGCACCGGTGTGGTCCGGGTGCGGCCCACCGGGCTCACCTGCCCGCCGGCCCGGAACCGGTAGAAGTACTCGGTTGCCGGGAGCAGCCCCCGGACGTCGACATGGACCGTGAACGCGTACTCCGGGTGCGCGGTCGCCGTCCCCGAACGGACGACTGCGGTGAAGTTCTCGTCGGTGGCGACCTGCCAGTCCACCGAGACGGCCGAGTCCGGCGGTACGCCGCCGAACGGCTCGAAGGGCCGGGGTGCCAGACGTGTCCAGATCACCACCCCGGTCTCCAACGGGTCGCCGGACGCGACGCCGAGGCGGAACGGATCCGAGCTGAACGAACCCCCGGTCACCTCCGCGTCCGCCCGGGTCGGGCGGTCGAGGGCGAAGGCGAGAGCGGCCGCGCTGCCGGCGGCGGCGGCCAGCAGCCGCCTCCTGGTGAGCACGGGCAGCCGGCCGAACTCGAACTCGGTGTCGTCGCTTGGGTGGGGGCGCATGGTCGACGAGAATCCCAGGATTGCGTGAACGTACCTTCCTCATGCCGTTGAACGGCATCCGAATAGAAGATTCGCCGCACGCCGCCGTCGTCGCGCCCGCCGCCTCAGCTGAACGCGCAGAACTCGTTGCCCTCCGGGTCGGCAAGGACGTGCCACTTCACCTCGTCGTCCGGCGTACGGAGTACGGTCGCGCCCGCGTCGACCAGCGCCTGCACGTCGTCGGTGGTGACGTCCCAGTGCACCCGGTTCTTGGCGGCCTTCGGCTCGGGCACGGCGTTGAAGTCCATGGTGAGGATCGGCATGCCAGGGACGTCCTCCAGCGTCGCCCAGCCGCCGTCGCGGTCGTCGTGCGTGTCGAGCTTCGCGCCGTACACCTCGGCCCACCACCGCGCCCGCGCCACCGGGTCGGCGCTGTCGACGACGAGCCCGTGCAGCCGGTCGCGAGGCGGCTCGTCGCGCGGGAACGCGCAGAACTCGCCGCCGTCCGGGTCGGCCATGACGGTCCAGGGCCACGCGTCGTCGTCGGCCACGAACGTCGCGCCGAGCCGTTCGAGCTCGGCGAGCGCCGTCGTGTAGATGTCGAGGTGCACGCGGTTCTTGACGGTCTTCGGCTCGGGCACCTTGTTTAGCCAGATGGTGTGCGCCTCGCTTCGGCCGACGAGCTTGGTGTCGCCGTCGTCGAGCGGCTGCAGCTCGACGTCGAGCACCGCGGCCCAGAACCGGCCGAGGACGAGCGGATCGGCGGCGTCAACGCAGAGATCCTTGAACCGTGCGATGGCCATGTCGTGCACCCTACGCGGCCCCGCCGACAGTCGTCACCGGAGCACGTCGGTTGCGACTGCGACGACCGCCTTCATGCTCGACGGGTCGTCGTCGGCGTTGAGCGCCTCCTCGGTGCGCTCCAACGGATAGCGCGCGGTCACCATCGCGTCCAGGTCGACCCGCCCCGCGGCCACCAGGGCGATCGCGGTCGGCCAGGTGTCGACGTACCGGAACACTCCGGTGAGCGTGACCTCCTTGGTCTGCAACGGAAGCACGGGGAACTCGATGGACTCGGGGCCGTGCCCGACGAGGACGCCCCTGCCGGCGCCGCGCAGTGCGTTCATGCCGTCGAGCACCGCGGGTGTCGCGCCCGAGCACTCGATGAACGCGTCGACCTCCAACGCCGCCGCGTCGAAGCCCTCTACCGGGTCGAGCACCTCGGTGGCGCCGAAGCCGAGGATGCGCTCGCGGCGCGACGCCACCGGGTCGGACACGACGATGTCGGTCGCCCCCGCGGCGCGTGCCGCCTGCACGGCCATCGCGCCGATCGGGCCCGCGCCGGTGACGAGGACGCGGTCGCCGGGGCGCACCGCGGCCTTGTGGCACGCCCACAGCCCCACCGAGAGCGGTTCGAGCAGCGCGGCTGCGTCGTCGGACAGGCGGTCCGGCACCGGGTGGGCGAAGTCCGCCGGCAGCACCACGTAGTCGCAGAACGTCCCGTCGATCGGCGGCGTCGCGAAGAACTCCATGTGCGGGCAGAGGTTGTACCGCCCGGCCTTGCACTGCCGGCACCGCCGGCACGGACGCTGCGGCTCGAGCGCGACCCGTTCCCCGACCCGGCCCGCGTCCACCGCACGGCCGACGCCGACGATGCGACCGCCGACCTCGTGGCCGAGCACGAGCGGGTAGTCGACGACGAACGCGCCGATCCTGCCCTCCCTGTAGTAGTGCACGTCCGAACCGCACACACCGACCGAGCCGACGCGCACCAGCACCTCGTCCGCACCCGGTGTGGGCACCGGCCGTTCCTGCATCTCGATCCTCGCGGGCTCGGTGAGCACCGCGGTGCGCATGGTGTCGGGCAGAGTCATCTCGGCCTCCTTCGTGCTCCGGCCTCCTCGGCAATCCTGCCGCAGCCGCCCCGAGCGCGACACGGCGTCCCGGTAGCGTGCTCGGCGGCGACGATGTGAGGGGTGTCGATGGACGAGGTGCGCGTCGAGCAGATCGCGTTCGAGCATCACCGCGAGCCGTTGGGCGTCGGCGAGGCCGAGCCGCGGCTGTCCTGGAC
>JAFMQP010000061.1 GCA_017354575.1 Acidothermales bacterium
GGTTCTCGAACACCGCCTCGATGACGAGGTCGCAGCCGTCGAGGGCGGCGGCGTCGCCCGTCGGCGTGATCCGGGTGAGGGTGGCGTCGCGGCGCTCCGCCGTCAGCTTCCCCTTGCCGACGCGTTCGTCCAGCAGCGCGGCCACCGTCGCCTTGCCGCGTTCGGCGGTGGCGAGGTCGACGTCCTTCAGTACGACGTCGATGCCCGCGAGCGCGCTGACCTGGGCGATGCCCGCGCCCATCATGCCTGCGCCGAGGACGCCGAGCCTGCTGGTCGCCCGGCGGTCGAAGCCGTCCGGGCGCGACCGTCCCGACTTGATCGCGTTCAGCTGGAACCAGAACGCGGTGATCATGTTCTTCGCGACCTGGCCGGTGACAAGTTCGACGAGGTACCGGGACTCGATGGTGAGTGCGGTGTCGACGTCGACGAGCGCGCCTTCGACGGCCGCGGCGAGGATCGCCTTCGGCGCGGGGAAGACGCCGTGCGTCTTCGAGTGCATCAAGGCGGGCGCCGCGGCTACCAGGTTCTGCTTGCTCGGGCTGGCCGGGCTGCCACCGGGCAGCCGGTAGCCGTCGGTGTCCCACGGCTGCCTCGCGTCCGGATTGGCGAGCGCCCAGGCCTTCGCCTCGGCGAGCAGCGCCTCGCGGTCGGGCACGAGGGCGTCGACGAGTCCCGCGGCCTTCGCCTCGCTCGGCCGCAGCTGGCGGCCCTCGGTGAGGTACGGGAACGCCGCCTCCAGGCCGAGCAACCGCACCATCCGGGTGATGCCGCCACCGCCGGGCGCGACGCCGAGCGTCACCTCGGGCAACCCGAGCCGGATGCCGTCGTCGTCAAGGCAGACGCGGTGATGACAGGCGAGCGCGATCTCGAAGCCGCCGCCCAGGGCGGACCCGTTCAGCGCCGCGACGACGGGCCGGCCGAGCCGTTCGAGCCGGCGCATCTGGTCCTTCACGCGGGTGAGCTCGGCGAGGAACTCGTCGGCACGGCCGGGTGTGACCCGGACCAGGACGTCGAGGTCGGCACCGGCGACGAACGTCTTCTTGGCGGACGTGACGACCACGCCGGCGATCTCGTCGCGCTCGGCCTCGAGCCGGTCGAGGGCGGCGCCCATCGCGTCGGCGTACGCCGGGTTCATCACGTTCGCGGACGCGCCCGGCTGGTCGATGGTGAGGGTGACGACGCGGTCGGCGTCGACCTCGTAGCTGATGTGCTCGGTCACGTCACACCCTCTCGATCACGGTCGCCACACCCATGCCGCCGCCGATGCACAGCGTCGTGACGCCGCGGCGGAGGTCCTGACGTTCGAGCTCGTCGAGCAGCGTGCCGAGCAGCATGCACCCGGTGGCGCCGAGTGGATGGCCCATCGCGATGGCGCCGCCGTTGACGTTGACCCGCTCCGCCGGCACGCCGAGCTCGCGCTGGAACAGCATGACGACGCCGGCGAACGCCTCGTTCACCTCGAACAGGTCGATGTCGTCCACCGACAACCCGGCCTTGGCGAGGGCCTTGCGGGTCGCCGGCATCGGCCCGGTGAGCATGATGGTCGGCTCGGTGCCGACCACCGCCGTCGAGACGACACGTGCGCGCGGCCGCAGCCCGAGCGCCTCCCCGGCGCGCTCGTTGCCCAGCAGCATCGCGGCGGCGCCGTCGACGATCTGCGACGAGTTGCCCGCGTGGTGCACGTGCTCGATGCGCTCGACCTCGGGATACCGGTCGATCGCGACGCTGTCGAAGACCTGGCCGATGCCGGCGAAGCTCGGCTTCAACGCCGCGAGCCCGGCCATGGTGGTGTCCGGCCGGATCGTCTCGTCCTCGGCGAGGACGGTGAGGCCGTTGCGGTCCTTCACCGGCACGATCGACCGGTCGAAGAAGCCCTTCTCCCTGGCCAGCGTCGCCTTCTCCTGCGACCGCAGCGCGAACGCGTCCACGTCCTCGCGGGTGAACCCCGCACGGGTGGCGATGAGGTCGGCGCTGATGCCCTGCGGGACGAAGCCGAGCCGGTCGTTGGTCTCCGGGTCGATCATCCAGGCGCCGCCGTCGGAACCCATGGGCACGCGGGACATCGACTCCACGCCGCCCGCGACGACGACGTCGTCGAACCCGGAGCGGACCTTCGCGGCCGCCTGGTTGACCGCCTCGAGCCCGGACCCGCAGAACCGGTCGATCTGGACGCCGGGCGAGTCGAGATCCCAGCCCGCGTAGAGCGCCGCCGCGCGCGGGATGACGCCGCCCTGCTCGCCGATCGGGGAGACGCAGCCGAACACGACGTCGTCCACCGCCGTGGTGTCGAGCGCGTTGCGTTCGGCGAGTGCCTCCAGCACACCGGCGGCGAGCGCCACCGGCTTGATCTCGTGCAGCGAGCCGCGCTTGCCGCGACCGCGCGGGGTGCGTACGGCGTCGAAGATGAACGCCTCGCCTGTTCCGGACATGGCACACGTCTTCCGGGTCGACAACCTGGTGCCTCCACGCTAACCGCGTGGCCGGACGAACAGGCATGACTCGACCGCTTGCCGCGGGTGGCCCAACCGGTCGGGCCGGGCGGCCGTTCGTCCCGTAGCATCGCACGGTGACCGCAAGTCAGCTGACGCCGGACACCGACGACGTGCGGCTGGGCGGCGCCTCGCGTGTCTGGCGGGCCGTCGTGCTGATCGTCGCGTGCGCCCTGTTCGTCGGCGGCTCGCTCGTCGGCGACGACCCGTGGTGGCCGTTCGGGCCGTGGCGCATGTTCGCGACCGCGACGAAGCCCACCGGAGCGGTGTCGGTCATGTCGGTCGAGGTGCAGACGACCGCGAGTCGCTCGTGGACGGCCGTCGGCCTGAACCCGCCGAGCATCGGCCTCAACCGGGCCGAGATCGAGGGCCAGGTGCCGCAGATCGTGCACGACCCGTCGCGGCTGGGCACCCTCGCGGAGAGCCACGCCGAGCTCCGGCCGGACTCGCCGCGGTGGACCGACGTCCGGCTGGTACGCCGTTCGACCGTGATCGAGAACGGCCGGCCGACCGGCCAGCTGCGCATGCAGGTGCTGGCCGTCTGGCACCGGGGTCAGGGGAACAAGCCGTGAGGCACGTACGCGCCTGGCTGTTCGTCCCGACGCCGCTCGCCCGGATCGCGCTGCTGCGCATCCTGGTGTACGCGTTCGTGCCGCTCGACGTGCTCGTGCTGCACACGTCCGGCTTCTACCACGGCTGGGCCGACCCGGTCTGGTACAAGCCGATGATCGCCGGGCAGTTGCTGCACCTGCCGCCGGCGTCCGTGCTGCTGGTGGAGCTGCTCAAGTGGGGCTGCGTCGCGACGGCGCTGCTCGCGCTGACCGGCCGGTTCCCGCGGCTCGCCGGCTGGGCGTGCGCGATCTGCTGGATCTGGTACCAGTACATCGCGTTCGCCTACGGCAAGGTCGACCACGACCGCGGCGACTTCGTGTTCGCGCTCGTGCTGCTGCCGACCGCCGGGATGGCGCACCTCAAGGACGGGCGGAGGAGCGAGGCGGCCGGTTTCGCGCTGCGCGGGATCCAGATCGTCGCGATCTTCACGTACTTCCTGTCGTCGTGGGCGAAGCTGCGGTTCGGCCACGGCTTCGAGTGGCTCGACTCCGCGACCGTGGCGCGGGCGGTGATCCGCCGTGGGACGCCGGTGGGCGAGCTGTTCCTGCAGATCCCGTGGTCGCTGCACGTGATGCAGTACGTGATGTTCTTCGCCGAGCTGACCTCGCCGGTCATCTTCTTCGTCCCGGAGCGGATGCGCAGGCTGCTCGTCGGCGCGTGGTACCTGTTCCACCTGTCCGTGCTGCTCACCATCGACATCGCGTTCTGGCCGCACCTGGTGATGATGCTGGCGTTCCTGCCGCTCGAGGAGTACCGCGACCGGTTCGTAGGCTTCGTCGGGCGGCGCTTCGGCCGCGCACCCGACGTCGTCGACGAGCCCGTCATGGTGCCGGACCGAAGTCCGTGAGTCGGGCGGCGCCCGCCCTCAGGGCAGGCGCCAGTCGACCGGCTCGCCGCCCATCTCGACCAGCAGCTCGTTG
This sequence comes from Acidothermales bacterium, assembly GCA_017354575.1. GTDB lineage: Bacteria > Actinomycetota > Actinomycetes > Streptosporangiales > WHST01 > WHST01. The sequence goes on from JAFMQP010000061.1 coordinate 4,022, forward strand.
GCGCGGCTGAACGGACGCGACCCGAAGAACCCGCGGTCGGCCGACATGGGGCTGGGGTGCGGGCTGGTGATCGCCGGGACGTCGCCCAGCGCCGGCCGCAGCGCCTGGGCGTCCCTGCCCCACAGGATCGCCACCAGCGGGCCGCCGCGCTCCACGAGGCCGCGGATCGCCTGATCGGTCACGGCCTCCCAGCCCTTGCCGCGGTGCGACGCGGGCGCGCCGGGCCGGACGGTGAGGCTGCGGTTGAGCAGCAGCACGCCGTGTTCCGCCCATGGCGTCAGGTCACCGGTCGCAGGCATCGGATGGCCGAGGTCGTCGCTGTACTCGCGGAAGATGTTCACCAGGCTGCGCGGGATCGGCCGGACGCCGGGAGCGACGGAGAACGACAGGCCCACCGGGTGGCCCGGCGTCGGGTACGGGTCCTGGCCGACGATGAGGACGCGGACGTCGTCAAGCGGCTGGGCGAACGCGCGCAGGATGTGCTCACCCGCGGGCAGGTAGCCGTGGCCCGCCTCTATCTCGGCGCGCAGGAACTCACCCATGACGGCGACCTGCGGTGCGACGGGCGCCAGGGCCTTCGCCCAGCCGGGCTCGACGAGCTCTTCGAGTGGTCGCGCAGGCACGGCCCACACCATACGCCCGACGGGTCAGCGCGTGGCGAAGGTGTCCCTCGCGCGTGTCCGGGCCCGGGTCCTGGACAGGTAGACGCCGCCGGTCGCCGCGTACCCCACCGATATCACCACGAGCAGGAGATACGACTTCCCCGACGCCGGCAGGGCCACCGCACCGACGGCGGCGGCGGACACGAAGGACACGTTGAAGATGACGTCGTAGAAGGAGAACACCCGGCCGCGGAACGCGTCGTCGATGTTCTGCTGGACGATCGTGTCGACGCAGATCTTGAGCCCCTGCGCCACCACACCGAGTGCGAACGCCGCCGGCACGAACAACACCTCGCGGAACGGCAGGCCGAGTACGAGTTGGATCACGCCGCCGCCGACCAGGAGCAGGGCCGCCCACGTCTGCTTGCGTATCCGGCGCGTCGCGTGCGGCGTGACGAGCGCGGCCGTGAAGTAGCCGACGCCGGTCGCGCCGAGCACCAGCGCAAGCCCGCCGATCCCGGCCGCGACGGCCTGTGGATGGAAGTAGTTGCGGTACAGCAGCAGCACCATGATGGTGGAGATGCCGTAGCAGAACCGGTTCGCCGCGATGGTGAGCAGCGCGTGCCCGGCGGCCCGCCGTTGCCATACGTGCCGCGCGCCCGCGACGAGGCCGCCGGCGACGTCGCGAAGCGCCTCCCGCGTCTCCGCGCGCCCGGCGTGGGCGTCCGGGCCGAGCAGGTCCTTGTCCATCGACAGCGCGACAAGCGCCGACACGACGTACCACGCCGCCGTCACGACGAGCAGGCCGCTCGTTCCGGCCGGCGCGTCGCCGAACGCCAGCCGCAGCCCGTATCCCACGCCGCCCCCGACGAACGCCAGGATCGTCCCGGACGTCGTCGACAGCGAGTTGGCGGTGACGAGCGTGTCGTCGGTGACGACGTGCGGCAGCGCCGCGGAGAGCGCCGCGAGGAAGAACCGGTTGACGCTGATGACCACGAGCCCCAGGCCCAGCACGAGCAGCAGCGGGCCACCCACGCCGACGACCGCCGCGAGTGCGAGGACGAGGACCGCGCGTACGGCGTTCGCCCCGACGAGGACCTGCCGGCGTCGCCAGCGGTCCAGGAACACGCCCGCCCACGGACCGACGAGGGAGTACGGCAGCAGCAGCGCGGCGAACGCACCCGCGACGGCCGGCGCGCTTGGTCGGCTCTCCGGGTCGAAGAACGCGTAGGCGGCGAGTGCCACCTGGAACACCCCGTCGCCCGACTGGGAGATGAGCCGCGTGGCGTAGAGCCGCCGGAAGTCACGCCCGGACAGCACCGTCCGCAAACCCGGCAGTCTCCTCACCCGGATGAGACTAGCCTCGGCCGGTACGAGGGGGCCGGCAGTGGAGGTGAGCCTGAGGACGTCGCGGCACGAGCCGGCAACCTGCGCAGGCGCCGCACCGGCCGATCACCAGACCTTCCGGCCGCGTTCCTTCCGACCGTCCCTGCGGCGCACCTTGCGCCAGCCCCGCCAGAGTGCCGCGAGCAGCGCGATCCCGACGAGGATCGCGACGACGTTCACCCAGGTGTCGAGCGAGAGGGCTCCGGCACGATGCGCGAGATCGCCCGCGTGCACGCCGTGCGTGTCCAGCCAGCCGACGAGCTTCGGCTTGAACCTGTGGTATCCGTACACGACCGCCGCGCCGACGACGACGAGGATGAGCAGGTCCTCCCATACCCGGTCACCGGGTCGGTCGTCGGTCACGTCGCCTCCTCGTCCGCGCCGCTTGACACCAGCTGGCCGTGCAGCCGCAGCAGCAGCGCCCGGTCGACCACGGTGCCGGTGCCGGAGTCCAGCAGCCACCTGCCTAGCCGGTCGACGACGGCCTGCGGATCACCGACCATCACGTCGTCGTCCTCCGGAGGGCCGACGACGTCCCCCTCGTGTGCGGTCACGACGAGGACGAAGCCGCGGACCCGGACCGTGTCGCCGAGCAGCTGCCGATACGCGGCGAGCGTCGTGTCCAGGCCGAGGTCGCCGCCGGGGAAGTGCCGGCCGTCCCGCACCAGAGCACCGTGCCGGCTCCAACCGTACGTTCCCGGTTCCCAGCAGCGGGACTCGACGATGGCGACGCAGCGGTCGCAGGTGACCACGTGGCTGATCGGCTGGTCCGGTGCCGGACCGGCGAGCCCGTGCAGGATCCGGACGCCGGGCAGGAACCCGAGCGCCAGCAGCGCGTCGGCGCCCACGCGCTCGGCGAACGCGCCGGCCTGGTCGCGGCTCACGCCGGGCTGACCGAACTCCCTGGTGACCAACGCCGCCGGGGGTGCGAGCCCGTCGAGCAGCGCGGCCCCGCCGTACCTGTGTACGAGGTAGACGGCGGCCGCGAGCACGCCGAGCGCCAGCAGTGCGAGGACGATCGCGAGCGGTTCGCCGTCGGCGTACGCGAACAGCGCCGCGCCGGCCACGGCGGCGACCGCGGCGGCGGCGGCGAACGTGTTGTTGTCGGCCCCCTGGGCCCTCAGGTACGTCGCCACGAGCAGGCAGGCTCCGGCGACGAGCGGTACGAGTGCCGTCACCGACACGAACGTCATCACCACACCGAGCACGACGAACCCGCCCGCTGTAGCGGCGGCGGTCGTCCGTCCGCGGTGGTACGGCGGCACGACCACCTCTCGTGCCTCCGGGTCGATGCGTGACCACCACGAGAGCCGTTCCGGATCCACCGCGCGCGCCGTGCCGGGAGTCGCGGCGTCGTCCGGCCGACGGTCGTCGGCGCTGTCCAGCCCTGCGTCGTACCGCCGTCGCGCGGCCTCGTCCGTCAACGTCTCGTACGCGGTACGCAGCAACCGGAACATGCCCGCGTTGCCGCCGCTGTCGGGATGCGACACACGGGCGAGCCGGCGGTACGCACGCCTGATCGCGGCGACGTCCGCGTCGCGCGCGACGCCGAGCAGTTCGTAGTAGTCGGGTGCCGCCGAATGGGCCATCAGTCGCCCCCCGACTGCGCGGCCTCGATGCGGCTGACGCGCCAGCCGTCCCTGCCGTGCTGCGCGGTGACCCGCTGGCTGACGCTCTGGTCGTCGCGGATCGTCCTGCCCGCGGCCGAGCGGGTCGTGACGTGGTAGCTGCAGACGCTCACCACCGTGGCGGCCGCGTGTGACACCACGTGGCAGTAGAACTCATACGACGCCGTCGCGCCCGCGGGCAGGTTTCCGCCGCCGGACGCGCCGCTGTCCTCGCCGTTGCCGGCACCCTTGTTCGGCGTGTACTGCCTGGCGAGCGCAGCGGAAAGGTATCCCTTGAGCGGGTTCACGCCGGGCTTCCAGGCGCTCGGGTCGGTACTGTCGAGACCGGCGACGAACGCGATGCCGACGCGTACCGGGTCCGCACGCGCGATCGTGCCCGCGGGTTTCGGCGGATAGCGGAGCCCGACGATCAGGTTCCGGCGCACGCCGTTCTGCCAGGCGACGCGTTGCCAGGGTGTCGCCGGCGGGCCGCTGTTCTCCGGTGACGGGCTCGCGCTGCTCGTCAGTGACGCGCGCGGAGGCGGCGAGCTCGTCGTGCCCCCTGTCGACTGCCCGGAGAACCGTCCGGACTGCCCGACGACCACGCAGGTTGCCAGGACCACGAGCAGGGCGAGCAGCACGATGGCGAGCTTCAGCCCGCGCGACAGACGTGGCCGCCGCGGCCGCGCGGGTGTCGCCGAGCTGCTCATCACGCCTACCAGACCGAGATGTGCACGTGGTCGTCGTGGTTCTGCGTGACACTGCCCCGGTCGGCGAACGATCGCCAGCCGTTGCCGTCCACGCCGGCGGGCACGTGTCCGCAGCCGGATGCGGTGCTGCGCTGCACGTTCCAGATGCACTGCTGGAACATGATGTAGTGGACGCCCAGGACCTTGGCGTTCTGCTCCGCCCAGGCGGCGATGGCGAACCCGTCCGCGATCTGTTGCCGGTTCGCCTGGTGCCCGAGGCCGCTCACCATGACGTCGATCGCGCGTCCGCACGGGTGGTCGAGGCTGATCGAGTCGGCCGGGCGCCAGCCGCCGATGGTGCGGAACTTGCCGTTGAACTTCTCCTCGACCTGGCTCTGCACGTTCTGCATCCGCGTGGTCAGGTGCGTCTTGCGGCTCTGCCCTTCCGGGGCGAGGTTCGAGGGCAGGCCCTGCCGCCTGTCGTCCGCGGCGCAGGCGCCCGTGACCGGCGCGATGTCGGCACCGGGGGCCCCGGGCGCCCGCGCGTCGGTGGCGCCGGCGACGTTGTCGGCCGCCTGGCCCTGGCTGAGCGACATGCCCATGGCACCGCAGCCCCCGATGAGGAGCACGAACAGCGAGCTCATCACGATGACGAACGTCTTCAGCTTCATCGCCGACCGTCCCCCGTCATGGCCCCGGCGCCGGGGTCGCGCCGCTGCACGCCTGGAACTCCCAGTGCCAGGGCTCGAACGGATGGCTCTCGGCCCACGCCGGGTGCACCCAGCCGAACTTTGCGGCGTTCTGCTTCATCCACTGGAACTGCGGGCTGCCGAAGTTGCTGATGCCGCTGCCGAGGTCGGCGGCGCAGCCCCAGCCGTGGTTGCTCCTTCCCGGGACGGCCGCCGCGCCGGGCGGCTTGGTCGCGTACAGCAGGCGTTGCTCGCCCACGGTGCGATAGCCGCTGGTGACGGAGATGTCCTGGCCGAACTTCTTCTTGAACTGCGCGGAGAGCGCCATCAGGCTCTTGCCCGCGTCGCACCGCAGCCAGCCGCCGTGCATGCCCGCCGGCAGCTCCACCATCTCCGGCGACGCCTCGGGGATCTGGCCGTTCCGGTGGCCGCCCCACGGCGTACCACGGGGGTACGTCGGGCAGCCCTGCGCGAAGTCGCCGGTCTGCGTCGTCGTGCAGTTCTTGGCGACGTCGGAGAGGTGCTTGGTGCCCCACGCCGAGGAGTCGACGGCGCTGGCGAGGCTGTGGATGTCGAACGCGTTGTCGCGGAGGGCGGAGAGGATCTGGGGATAGTTGCCGTTGAGGAGCGTCTTGACGGTGGCCGTGACGCCGGTGTCCTCGTTCGGGTAGTTCTTCACGCCGACCGAGTTGTACGTCGTCGCGCCCTGGGCGTCCTGCGTCGTGTTGAACGGGTTCCAGGCGGCCTTGCCGCCCTCGGCGCGGTGCCACGCCGCGAGCCCGGTGACGGCGCCGTCCGTCACGGGTGCGGATATCCCCTGCAGCACGCTCTCGTAGTAGTTCTGGTACTTGCCGGCGGTCACTCCCGTGCAGCTGACGGAGCCGCCGCCACCGGTGCTCTGCTGGTTCATCATCGAGCCGAAGAGGGCGCCGATCGACATCGCGAGGGTGGCCGCGGGGATGAACGCGAGGGCCACGACGACGACGAGCCACACCGGGACTCGTCGTGGCTGGGACGCCTCACTCACGTCGGCCCTCTCTCTGCGTGCGGGAACGGGCTGCGGGGGGCGGCCCCGTCAGGTCATACCTCGGCGGCCCATCTCGGCCTCGCGTTCGAGCTGCCGCCGGCGGATCTCGGCGAACAGTGCGCGCGTGCGTGCCGAGGACGAACCGTTGCCGGCGGACAGGCCGCCGGTGGAGACGCGCGCCGCGGTCCGCGTCGCCCGGTGCCCCGACGTCGCCGGAACCGACGTCGAGTTGCCGGTCACCATGCTGGTACCCGTGCGGGCGGCCGGTGTGGGCCGGCCAGCGGCGGAGATGATCGGCGTCCGCGGGCCGCCGCCTGCTCGGCTGCCGAGGGCGGGAGTGCCGAGCGCGGGGGTGCCGGGGGAGATCCGCGGCCTGCCGCCCGACTCCGCCGTGCTGAGGGCGAGCTGGCCGGCCTTGCTCTGGCCGATGGCGTTGCGTACCCGGGTGCCGAACCCGACCGACCGCGTACCGGTGGCGGCGCCGGACGTCCCGCCGGCATGGTTGAGCTCCTCGAGCGTGGGCGGTTCGTCGCGGGCGAGCTTGGCGCCCGCGAGCTGGCCCGCGCCGGCGTGCGTCCCCTCGGCCAGGGCGACACCCGTGACGGGCAGCGGCGTGAGCCCGACCCGCTTGCGCTGCGCCGTCTCGACGAGCGTCTCCCCGCCGGGCCGCTGCAGCGTCCCCTCGAGCCGCGCGCCGATCTGCCGTGCCCCGTTCCGCAGGCTCGCGGTGATCCGCTTGCGCAGCTTCAGCCCGACGACCGCCAGCAGTACGGCGATGGCGAAGTTGACCAGCGGGTTGCCGCCCGCGCCGAAGACGACCCCGAGCATGTCGAGATAGACGACGACCACCACGATCCCCGCGACGACCCCCGCGACGCACACGAGCAGCCCGGTGATCCAGCGCACCAGCATGCTGCGTCCCCACCCCGGCAGCGGTGCGACGGTGCCGACGACCCCGGCCACCGCGACGTACACGGCTGCCGCGAGTTGGCTCAGCAACAGCAACGCCACAGCCAGCATGCAGAACAACCCGACCACGATCGCCATGATGAGCAGCAACGAAGCGGTGAGGATCCGCTCGACGGACGGCCGGAGCGCCGCCGCGGACACGCAGCCCGACTTCTCGGTGTAGTTGGTGTAGGCGGCCTCGGCCCTGGACGTACCCTGGGCGTCGAGCATCTCCCAGTACTCCCGCCCGCAGCGACCCTTCTGCTCGCGCCCGGTGTTCGCGATCATGTGCGGCTTGACCATCACGTTGGCCACGAACTTGTCGGCCACCGCCCGCCCGATCTGCTGGTTGGCGACCCGATCAGCCTGCGCGGGATTCGTCGGCACCGCCTGCGCATGCTGCGGATCGAGCGACACGACCGCCACCGTCAACCCCAGATACCGCGCGGTGTCGACGCTCTTGGTGATCGTCTGCCCCGGATGCAGCAGGAACCCGGCCGCGATGCACGCGATCACAATCGAGACCATCAGCTCGGCGAACCCCCGCCTGAACCGCCGGAACAGCATCAGGAGGCACGCCCACAGGATCGCCAGCAGCAGGACAAACCCCGTCAACCCGCCCAGACCGCTCTTCGCGATCACCTGCTTGTCCCACGTGTTCTGCAGGTCCTGCGCCAGCCCACTGATCTTCGCCAACGGCTGGAACGAGATCCCCCACGTCGTAAACCACGCCGCCAGGTTCACAGCCATCTGATACATGGTCCAAACGAACCCATACTGCACGCCGAGGGCTCGATCGCTGGCGGAGCTTTCCACAGATCCGCCGGTGTTCTGGTCACAGATCCAACTGAAGCCCGGAACGGCACATCGCCAGTCACTACCGGATGTCGCGGAACGCGGATCATAGAAGGCACCGAACGAGGAGACCGAGATGCAGTGTCCGGCAGCCTTGCCCGCTTGAGACCGACTCTCGGGTGCAATCACGTGTGGGCGACCGGTGCAACCTTGCGCGCCCGTCAGTTGGCTGAAGTAGTCAGGTGGCTGGCTGTCGGCCTTACCTGGCGGACCTGCCTGAGACTGACTGCCGCCCGCCATGCGTGCGTTAGACGCCTGCGCTGCTGGCGCAGACGCTCCCGTCACCCCGAGCGCGGCAACGAGAACAATTGACATCACCGAACAGACACGCGCCGCAAACCGCGGTCTGCGGCGCCTGTCTGCCAAAACCCTCAGACAGGGCAAACTGCTTCGGTGCACACTGCCCCCGACTCGGCGTGTCGGTCCTGGACGACCTCGCGGGCTAGTGTATGTGGCCGGCCTTCAGCCCGCATCTGCCTCGTGACCAGCAGATAGCCCAGAGTCCTGAGTGACAGCTAGCGCATTGAGTTATGAATCAACAGGCCGATCGCGTTAAGAACCGTCACTACGATCCCGCCTATCCATGCGATCTTCGGGAGTAGCTCGGATTGGCCCAACTCGCGTGCCTTGCGCTGTCCAAGGGCACCGAGGATGAACGACGCGATCACGCCAACCCCGCACACGAACCAGCCGAGGATGCCAAGGATGCCGAAAATCATGGGCAGGTTCGACCTCGGGACTGAGCTTCCTTCCGCGATGGCTGGTGAAGCCTCGGCGGGTCCAACGCTCCTTGCCGGAACCTCAGAGGATTCTCGATCGCGCGGTCCATTAGGGCGCCTGTAGCGTCGCGCGGCAGAGATCGGATCAACGGGCGTTCCGCCAGCCGCTGAGGCTTCCCGATCATCTGGCGGGGTGGTCATACGTCCTCGATTCACGCCACATCATCTACTGCTGATCACCAAGCGTACGCGAACGGTAGTCTCCGGCGGTTTGACCATTGCTGTGCGCAGCGTCGTGACTTGGACGTGATGTCACGTCACGCTGGACCGACGCTTGGTCAAGTCCGACGGCGTGTGGATGTCGAGTGATCCTTCGCGGCTGTCGTTCAGGCGATGATCGCCTCCGGGTCGGGTCGCCCTCACGCGGGCTAAGTGTGATGTCCAGGCAGGTTGTGCAACCGGCTGATGGGTGGGAGTCCGCGTAGGGCGGTGTGGGGCCGGTGGTGGTTGTACTGGTGGAGCCATCCTGGCAGGGCGTCTGGGCGGGCGGTTTCGGAGGTGTAGAGCTTCGTGTAGGCCC
>JAFMQP010000303.1 GCA_017354575.1 Acidothermales bacterium
GCAGGGCCGTGCCTGCGCCGTCCGCGCCCGGGAGATGAGGCCGGCGCGCTCCAGCACCTTCAGGTGCTTCGACACCGCCTGCTGCGTCATGGCGAACGGCTCGGCGAGCTGGTTCACCGTGGCGGCGTCGTCGGCTAGCCGGGCCAGGATCGCGCGCCTGGTGGGGTCCGCGAGCGCCGCGAACACCAGGCTCAGCTCCTCCTCGGCCGTGGGCATGCGGGAAGCGTACCCACAACCCGCGAGTTACACAACCTTCTAGTTGTGTAGCGATTTGCGGGAGGGGGCGGAGGCCGGCTTGGCTGTGGACGGTAGCCGCGGCTCGAGGCGGGCGCGGACCTCGGCGGCCACGGCGTCGGGCGGCTCGGTGGCGTCGAGGACGAGGTAGCGCTCCGGCTCGCGGGCGGCCAGGTCGAGGAACGCGCGGCGCACCCGTTCGTGGAACTCCAGCGACTCCTGCTCCAGGCGGTCCGGCGCGTCGGTACGCCGGTACGCCGCGACCGCCGGTGGCACGTCGAGGACGACGGTGAGGTCGGGCACCAGCGCGCCGGTCGCCCACACCGACAGCCGGTGGATGTCCTCCTCGGCCAGTTCGCGTCCGGCTCCCTGGTACGCACGCGAGGAGTCCACGTACCGGTCCGTGACGACGATCGCGCCGCGGTCGAGTGCCGGACGCACCACCTCGGCGACGTGCTGCGCCCGGTCGGCGGCGTACAGCATCGCCTCCGCGCGCGGGTCGAGCCCGTCGCTCGCGGGGTCGAGCAGGACGGCGCGCAGCTTGCCGCCGATCGCGGTGTTGCCCGGTTCGCGGGTGCTCACCACCTCGTAGCCCTGGTCGCGCAGCCACTCCCCGAGCAGCCGTACCTGGGTGGACTTCCCCGCGCCGTCGCCGCCCTCGAACGCGACGAAGACGCCGCGGCCCTGCTCCGGCTCCGGCGTCACGGGGCGGCCGCGGACGGCTCCGTACAGGTCGCGCCACACGGGCACCCCCCGCCGGTCGTCCATCTGCCGGAACGACACGACGCCCATCACCAGGGACAGCACGGCCGCGAGCAGGATCACGGCGTTCGAGCCGTCGAACCGGACGATGAAGTCCGACACCGCGAACCGGTGCGGGCCGATCCCGCCCGCGATCAGCGGCGCCGCCGCCAGCACCGCGATCAGCACGACGCGCACCATCGTCTGCAGGAACGCGAACGTGCGCCCGCGGAGGTGGTCGTCGACCTCCAGCCCGACGAGGGTGTAGCCGATCACCCAGGCCATCCCGGCGAACGCGCCGACGAACGCGGTGAGGATCACCGCGAGGACGAGCTCGTGCACGATCGACACACCGAGCAGCATCACGCCGGCGCCGACGAGGCAGATGCCGAACAGCCGCTTGCGGCTGAACCCGCGCAGCAGCCGGGGCCCGGCGAACATGCCGATCGCCATCCCCACGAACACCGTGCCGAACAGCACGCCGTACGCCGCGTCGCCCGCCCGCATCGAGCCGACGAACACCCGGGCGACGCCGATCACCGCGCCGCCCGCCGCGAACGCCCCGAGCATGCCGATGACGAGCCCGCGGACGAGCCGGGTGCGGCCGACGTACGACCAACCCTCGGTGATCTGCTTGACCACGCGGGGCTGCGTGCTCTGTCCCCGTACCGGCGGCGGGATGTCCCTCAGCCGGAACACCGTGTACGCAGCGAACAGGAACGTGACCGCGTTGACGTACAGCGCCATGTCGACGGGGTTGCTGACGAAGAAGTCGGTCCACGCGCGGCCGAGCAGGCTGCTGGTCTCGGCGAGCAGCGAGAAGATGACCGCGGCGATGGGCGCGCTGCCGTACGTCGTCAGCAGGCTCAGCTGGTTCGCCGCCTCCAGGCGCTCCCGTGGCAGCAGGTTGGGGACCGTCGCCTCCTTCGCGGGGTTCCAGAAGATCGACGCGCACTCGGTGACAAGCGTCGCGACGAACAGCCACCACCAGGTGCCCACGAGCGGGATCGACGCGTACATCCCGAACCGGATGACGTCGCTGACCACCATGGTCCGGCGGCGGTCGAACCGGTCGACCCACGCGCCCGCGATCGGGCCGAGCACGAGGGCGGGCAGCATGCGCAGGATGAGGACGGCGCCGACGGCGAAGTTCGCCAGCAGGTAGTTGTGCCCGCCGTACGACGCCGCCAGCGCCGTCGTGGCGAGGAAGCCCAGCCAGTCGCCGAGACTGGAGAAGCCGAGCGAGATCCACAGCCGCCGGAACGACGTGTACCGCAGCAGGCCGCGCAGGTCGTACGCGGCCACCACGGTCCCCGCCGGAGCCCCGGGGGGACCAGTCGCTTCGGTCACGCGGTCAGCGTATATACCAACGCGCCGGTGCACGCGAGCGCCGCTCAGCCCGAGTCCAGACACAGGGCAGCCCCGTCGGGAGTGGAGTGGGGGCGGGACCCTGCGTCAGGACGGGCGGTGGGCGTACGCCAGCAGGTGCGAGCCGGCCCCGAGCAGCGCGGGCTCGGCGTCGACGCGGCCGAGCCAGTGCAGCAGGTCGGCGCGGCGCCTGGCATCCGCCAGGATCACGTCCAGCCCGCCGAAGAAGGCCGCCGGGCCCTCGACCGCGCGGACGCCGGGCTCGGCGAGGCCCGCGTCGACGAGCTCGCCCGGCAGGTCCTCGGGCCGGTGGAAGTACGCCGTCGTGAACCAGCCTGGCACCCGGTCGTCGTTGCGGTGCACGCCTGCGGCGAGCTCACCGTCGACGATGGCCGGCACCCGCGCGTCCGCGAGCATGTCGCGCGTCAGCGCGTCCCACAGTCCCGCCCACCGGCAGATCGCCGCCGCACACACGATGCCGCCGGGACGCACCACGCGGCACGCCTCGGCGAGCGCCCGCACGCGGTCGGCGCGCGAGGGCAGGTGGTAGAGCGGGCCGAGCAGCAGCACGGCGTCCCGGGACGCGTCCGCCTCGGCGAGGTCGCGGGCGTCGCCGAGTTCCGCGGTGAACGTCCCGTGCTCGCGTGCCTGCGTCACGTGCAACGGCATCGGGTCGACCAGGTGGACGTCGTAGCCGCGCTCGGCCAGCCAGCCGGCGTGCACGCCCGCGCCGCCGCCGACGTCCAGCACCCGGGCGGGAGGCGGCGGGAGCAGCTCTACGAGCAGCGCACGCGTCCGCAGTCGCTCGAGCACACCGCGCGCGCCGTCGACCAACCGCTCGCGTTCCTCGCCCCTGTCGTAGTAGTCGGCGATCTCGGCATGCACTGGCACACGGCCACGATGCCCCACACGACGACACGCGGGCCAGCGAATTACCGTCACCGCATCGTGATGGGGCGGGCGTCACAGTGCCCCGCGCTACCCCATAGCATGAGTCGGCGTCGGGGGGATGCAACGACGAAGGAGAAGCTGTGAACCGGACCACTCTCGCCATCTCCGGGGTCGCGGCGCTGTCCGTCCTCGCTCTGGCCTCGGCCTGTGCGCCCGGCTCGAACTCCGGCCAACCGTCCAAGAAGCCGACTTCTGCGGTGTCCACGGATGTCGCGAAGGCCGGGAAGGTCACGCTCACGGTCTGGGACCAGGAGGTCCGCGGCGGGCAGGACGCGTCCATCAAGACGTTGAACGACGAGTTCCAGAAGAAGTACCCGAACGTGAAGATCAAGCGGGTCTCGAAGTCGTTCACCAACCTCAAGGACACCCTCAAGCTCGCGCTGTCGGGCAAGAACCCGCCGGACGTGGTCGAGGCGAACCAGGGCTACGGCGACATGGGTGCGTTCGTCCAGGCCGGCATGCTGCTGCCGCTCAACTCCTACGCCGACGTCTACGGCTGGCGGCAGCGCTACCCGAAGACGCTGCTCGACCTCAACAGCTTCACCTCCGACGGCAAGAAGTTCGGCCAGGGCAACCTCTACGGCGTCAGCCGCACCGGTGAGATCGTCGGCGTCTACTACAGCAAGAAGAAGCTGAAGCAGGCCGGCCTGTCCAAGCCCGCGACGTGGGCGGACTTCACGTCCGACCTCGCCAAGATGAAGGGCAAGGGCACGCTGCCGGTCTCGATGGGCTCCAAGGGCGACGACGCGTACACCCTGATCCACCTGTTCGGCGTGATCCAGGACCGCTCGGCCGCGAAGCAGGACATCGTCGACACCGTCTTCGGCAAGGGCGGCAAGAGCTGGGACACACCGGCGAACAAGAAGGCGGCGACCACCCTCGGCGAGTGGGCGAAGAAAGGCTACATCACGCCCGGCACCAACGGCACCGGCTTCGACCAGGCCGCCTCCGACTTCGCGCACGGCAAGAGCGCGTTCCTCATCACGGGTACGTGGGAGACGCCGGACCTGCAGAAGACGATGAAGGGCGACCTCGGCTTCTTCGCGCCGCCACCGACCAGCGCCGGCGCGATGCCGTACACCACAGGCGGCGAGGGCCTGCCCTGGTCGATCACGGCCAAGTCCAAGCACCCGGACGTCGCGGCCGCGTACCTCGACTTCATGTCGAACGCGCACGCCGCCGACGTGACGGCGCAGAACGGCGACCTCCCGGCCGTCCCGCCGGCGTCGGCGAAGCCCGCGCCGGGCGCGCAGACCGACGTGTTCAACGCCTGGACGCGGCTGAGCAAGGGCAACGGGTTCGTGCCGTACCTCGACTACACGACGCCGACGTTCTACGACACGCTGACGTCGCAGTTCCAGCAACTGGTGGGCGGCAAGACGACACCGGACCGGTGCGTGGGCGCGCTGCAGAAGGACTACTCCGGGTTCGAAGGCAAGCGTTGACCGGCGCGGACTGCCGTAAGCCCCGCTCCGTGATGCCGCCGTCACAGTCGGCATTCTGGCGTGGGGCGTCTACGGCAGTCCCCGCCGGAACCGGCAGTATGGCGTCCGTCGCGCTCACGAACCGGTGAGTGATCCCGGCGGAGGAGGAGTGTCGCCGTGTACCGGAGGGCTGTCCGGCTGCTTTGCGCGCTCACGGCGGT
>JAFMQP010000304.1 GCA_017354575.1 Acidothermales bacterium
CGCCGCGCCCGAACGCGTACAGCACCAGCTCCGCAGGCGGGCCGGCGAGGGTGACGTACGAGCCGCCGCCGCGCGCGCGCCAGATGGCGCCGTCGGGCCGCCGCAGCGCGACGCCGACCGCCGCGCGGCGCAGCAGCAACCGGGACATCGACCGCAGCCGCCGCCACAGCGTCTCCTGCTGCTGTGCGGAGAGCTCGCGCGGCTCCCAGCCCGGTTGCGCGCGCCGCACGTCCTCGTGGTGCACGAAGTACTCGACCGTGTTCACCGCGCCGTCGACCGCGGGGATCGCGAGCGGCGACCAGCGCGGCGGGCCGGTACGGACCAGGTCGACGAGCCTGGCCCAGGGGAGGCCGGCGTAGCCGCGCTGGATCCGGTCCTGCCGCGGCGCGAGCGGCTTGATCAGCTCGCCGGCCACGGCGTCCGGCCGCCGTTCCCTGATGACCAGGTGGGCGGCGAGGTCGGCCGCCCGCCAGCCCTCGCACAGCGTCGGCGCGTCCGGGCCGACCTCGGTGAGGACGTCGCACAGCTCGGACCGCTCGGTGCGCGCGAGACTCGTCATGTCCGGGAGTGTAGAGCGCGTCACCGGGTAAGGAGCGAACCCGGCAACTGACGGTGACCCCCGTTAGGCTGGCAGGGCCCCGAGATTCCCGCGTGCGCGAAGGAGGAGCCGCCGTGTCCCGTGACGACGTGATGCGACGCGGCGTGCGGCTGCTCGCGACGGCCGTCCGCGAGGAGCCGCGCATCTTCGCCGGCGCCCTCATCGGCAGCGGGCTGTACGGCGGGATGACGGTGGCGAGCGCGTCCGCGCTCGGCTGGGCGACGAACCACGCGGTGATCCCGGCGTTCCGCAGCGGCCACCCCGTCACCGGCACCCTCGTCGCCGGCGCGTGCCTCATCGTCGCCGTCGCGCTGCTCAAGGTGCTCGGCATCATCGGCAGGAAGATCCTCGCCGGCATCATGCAGTACCGTCTGATGGCGACGTACCGGCGCCGGGTCACCCGGCAGTACCTCAGGCTGCCGTTCGAGTGGCACAAGCAGCACCCCACGGGCCAGCTGCTCTCCAACGCCAACTCCGACGTCGAGACGCTGTGGGCGGTGATCGCGCCGCTGCCGATGGCGCTCGGCGTCGTCGTGATGGTGTTCGTCTCGGTGGTGTCGATGTGGCTCACCGACGCCGTCCTCGCCCTCGTCGGCGTGTGCGTGTTCCCGCTGCTCGCCGTGATCAACTACGTGTACCAGCGGCGGATGCGGCCGGTCGCGATGCGCTCGCAGCACCTGCGCGGCGACGTCAGCTCGGCGGCACACGAGAGCTTCGAGGGTGCGCTGGTGGTCAAGACGCTCGGCCTGGAGGACGCCGAGACCGGACGCTTCCGCCGGGTGTCCGACGAGCTGCGCGACACGAACATCAGGCTCGGCCGGATCTTCGGCGTGTTCGACCCGATCATGGACGCCCTGCCCAACCTCGGTGTGCTCGCGGTGCTGCTCGTGGGCAGCATCCGGCTCGAGGCGGGCGTGCTCAGCGCGGGGTCGCTCGTCTCCGTCGCGTACCTGTTCACGCTGCTGGCGTTCCCGATCCGCGCGTTCGGCTGGGTGCTCGGCGGCCTGCCGCGCTCGGTCGTCGGCTGGGACCGGGTGCGGTACGTCCTCGACGCCCGCGGCGAGCTGCCGTTCGGCGACGAGGACGGCGGCCGTCCAGGTGCGGACCAGGCCCGGCTGCGGCTCGACGCCGTGTCGTTCGCCTACCCGGACGCCGACGACGACGTGCTGCGCGACGTCCACCTGCACGTGCCGTCGGGGCGCACCGTGGC
Source organism: Acidothermales bacterium (assembly GCA_017354575.1). Classification (GTDB taxonomy): domain Bacteria; phylum Actinomycetota; class Actinomycetes; order Streptosporangiales; family WHST01; genus WHST01. The sequence continues at coordinate 1,809 of JAFMQP010000304.1, forward strand.
CCTCGTCGGGCCCACCGGCGCGGGCAAGTCGACGCTCGTCGGGCTGCTCACCCGGCTGGTCGACCCGCGGCAGGGAAGCATCAGCCTCGACGGCGTCGACCTCCGCGCGTACGCGCCGGGCGCGCTCGCCGAGCGGGTCGCGGTCGTGCCGCAGCAGACGTTCCTGTTCGAGGACACGGTCAGGGACAACGTCACGCTGGGCGCGGACTTCGGCGACGACGAGGTGTGGCGCGCGCTGCGGCTCGCCCAGGCCGAGGGCTTCGTGCGCGCGCTGCCCGACGGGCTCGACACCGTCGTCGGCGAGCGCGGCGCCACGCTTTCCGGCGGGCAGCGGCAGCGCGTCGCGCTCGCCCGTGCCCTGGTGCGCAGGCCGCGGCTGCTCGTCCTCGACGACGCGACGTCCAGCGTCGACGCGCAGGTGGAGGCGCGCATCCTCGACGGGTTGCGCGCCGGCCTCGCGGACGCGGAGGCGACCGTGCTCGTGGTGGCGTACCGGCAGTCGACGATCGGCCTCGCCGACGAGGTCGTGTACGTCGAGCGCGGCCGCGTCGTCGACCGCGGCACGCACGAGCAGCTGCTCGCCAGGTCGGCCGGCTACCGCGCGCTCGTCACGGCGTACCAGCGCGAGCACGACGGGTGGGCCGAGCACGAGGTGGTCGCATGACCCCCTCGTGGCCCCCGACCCGGGTTGATCATGTTCTCATGATCAACCCGGGCTTCGCACGACGTGCAGGGCGTGCGAAGCCCGGGTTCGTCGTGCGAAGCACCGCCCGGGGCGGAGCGGCCGGATGACCGGGCAGGCAGGCACCATCGGCGCGACCAAGGAGCTGTCCGGGCTCAAGGTGCTCCGCCGCGGCATGCGGGTGTCACCGGAGTTCCTGCGCGGCATGTGGCTGACGCTGTTGCTCGCGCTCGTCGCGACGACCGGCCGCGTCGTCGTCCCGATCGCGGTGCAGCGCACCATCGACGACGGCCTCACCGGTCCGCACGGCCCCGACCTGCACCTCGTGCGCGTCTCCGTGCTCGGCTCGGCGCTCGGCCTGCTGGTCACCGCCGCCGCCGCGTACCTGGTGAACGTGCGGATGTTCACCGCGTCGGAGACCGGGCTGTCGACGTTGCGGGTGCGGGCGTTCCGGCACATCCACGACCTGTCGGTGCTGACGCAGAACGCCGAACGCCGCGGCTCGCTCGTCTCGCGCGTCACCAGCGACGTCGACCAGATCAGTCAGTTCATGCAGTTCGGCGGGCTGATGATCATCGTCTCGCTCGGCCAGCTGCTCGTCGCCACCGTGCTGATGGCGTTCTACTCGTGGCAGCTCACTCTCTGGGTGTGGGCGTGCTTCCTCCCGATGATGCTGCTGCTGCGGACCTTCCAGCGATGGCTGTCTCGCGCGTACGCGCTCGTGCGGGCGCGCGTGGGCGACATGCTGGGCGCGATCAGCGAGGCCGTCGTCGGCGCGTCCGTCATCCGGGCGTACGGCATCCAGCTGCGGACGCAGCGCCGCGTCGACGCCGCGATCGACCGCCAGTACCGTGCGCAGAACCGCGCACAGATCCTGGCGTCGTTGACGTTCAGCTCCACGGAGGTCGTCGCGGGCATCGCGAACGCCGGCGTCGTCGTGGTCGGCGTGCTGCTCGGCATCGGCGACGGCATCTCGCTCGGCGCGCTCATCGCCTTCATGTTCCTGGTCTCGCTGTTCGTCGGCCCGGTGCAGACGGGCACGGAGATCCTCAACCAGGCGCAGAACGCCATCGCCGGCTGGCGGCGGGTCATCGCCGTGCTCGACACCGAGCCGGACGTCCGGGACCCGGGCGAGGCAGGCGTCGTGCTGCCGCGCGGCCCGGTCGACGTCCGCTTCGAGCACGTCTCGTACCACTATCCAGGCGGCCCGCGGGTGCTCGCGGACGTCGACGTGCGGATCCCGTCCGGCCGGCGGACGGCGATCGTCGGCGAGACCGGCTCGGGCAAGACGACGTTCGCCAAGCTGCTCACCCGGATGATGGACCCCACCGAGGGACGCGTCCTGCTCGACGGCGTCGCGCTGCACGACGTGCGGTTCTCGTCGCTGCGCGAGCGGGTCGTGATGGTGCCGCAGGACGGGCACCTGTTCGACGTCAGCGTCGGCGACAACATCCGCTACGGCCGCCCGGCGGCGAGCGACGACGAGCTGCGCGCCGCGATGGCCGCGCTCGGCCTGGACGACTGGATCGCGTCGCTGCCCAAAGGACTCGACACGCGGGTCGGCGAACGCGGCGAGTCGCTGTCGGCGGGGGAGCGGCAGCTGGTCGCGATCGCCCGCGCCTACCTCGCCGACCCCGACCTGCTCGTGCTCGACGAGGCGACCTCCGCCGTCGACCCGGGCACCGAGGTACGCATCCAGCGCGCGCTCGAGGGGCTCACCGCGGGGCGCACCGCCGTGTCGATCGCGCACCGGCTCTCCACGGCCGAGGCCGCCGACGAGGTGCTCGTCTTCGACCGGGGCCGGGTCGTCGAGCGCGGCGCGCACGCCGAGCTCGTCGACGCAGGCGGCGTCTACGCGTCGCTGCACGCGTCCTGGCGCCGCAGCTCGGCGTCGGCCTAGTGGAGACCTACGCCGGCCGGTGGACCGTCACGGTGACCGACACCGTCACAGGGGTCGGCTCCGGGAGGTCGGCGACGCGACCGGCTAGCTCCTCCGGCGGGACGTGCCAGGCGCTCGGGCCCATCGACGCCAGCGCGAGGACGTCGCTCCGGTCCAGGCACAGCGCCTGCTCGTGCGGGTGTGACCCGGCCGCCGTGAAGTGCGCGCCGAGCGTGCCCGCCAGCCGTTCGTCCTTGCGCTCGTCGACGGTGAGCAGACCCAGCCGCGGCACCAGTTCGGCCAGGTGCCGGGACGTCGGCGTCACCACGACGAGCGCCCCGCCCGGCACCAGGATGCGCCGGAACTCGGCGGCGTTGCGCGGCGCGAACACGTCCAGCACGACCGACGCCACGGCGTCGGCGACGGGCAGCGGCCGCCACACGTCCGCCACCACGGCGCCGATCCGCCCGTGCGCACGCGCCGCCCGGCGGACCGCGTACTTCGACACGTCCAGCGCCAGGCCGACCCGGCCCGGCACCGCATCGAGGACGCGGCCGAGGTGGT
>JAFMQP010000305.1 GCA_017354575.1 Acidothermales bacterium
GACGCCGTTCTTCGCGGTGCTGCGGGTGGTGAACGTCTCGCCGCACGTACACGTGACGGTCGTCTCGACGTACTCCGGGTGGATTCCAGCCTTCACGGTCTCTCCTTCTTCGCGTCGGCACCGGTTCGGACGCGGATCGCGCGCGGGAGGCGGCGCCGGGATGCCAACGGAACAGTCTGCCAGAGGGAAATGTTCCCTGCGCGCTCAGTCCTTGTTGGCGTCCTGCAGCGTGGTCTTCTGCACCTGGAGCAGGAACTCCGCGTTGCTCGAGGTCTTGCGCAGCTGCTGGATGATCAGCTCCAGCGCCTGCTGCATCTCCAGCGAGGAGATGACGCGGCGGAGCTTCCACACGATGCGCAGCTCCTCGGGGTCGAGCAGCAGCTCTTCCTTCCTGGTGCTGGACGCGTCGACGTCGATCGCCGGGAAGACGCGCTTGTCGGCGATCTTCCGGTTCAGCACGATCTCCATGTTGCCGGTGCCCTTGAACTCCTCGAAGATCACCTCGTCCATGCGCGAGCCGGTCTCGATGAGTGCCGTCGCCAGGACCGTGAGCGAGCCGCCGTTCTCGATGTTCCGCGCCGCGCCGAAGAACCGCTTCGGCGGGTACAGCGCGGTCGAGTCGACACCACCGGACATGATCCGGCCGCTCGCGGGAGCCGCGAGGTTGTACGCGCGGCCGAGCCTGGTCATGGAGTCGAGCAGCACGACCACGTCGTAGCCGAGCTCGACGAGCCGCTTGGCGCGTTCGATGGACAGCTCGGCGACCGTCGTGTGGTCGTCGGCAGGACGGTCGAAGGTCGAGGCGATGACCTCGCCCTTCACCGACCGCTGCATGTCGGTGACCTCCTCGGGCCGCTCGTCGACGAGGACGACCATGAGGTGGCACTCGGGGTTGTTCGTGGTGATCGCGTTGGCGATGGCCTGCAGGATCATCGTCTTGCCGGCCTTCGGCGGCGACACGATGAGACCGCGCTGGCCCTTGCCGATCGGCGCGACGAGGTCGATGATCCGCGTCGTCATGTTGGACGCCTCGTGCTCGAGACGCAGCCGCTGCTGCGGGTAGAGCGGGGTGAGCTTGTTGAACTCGACCCGGCCCTTCGCCTGCTCCGGCTGCATGCCGTTGATGGAGTCGACGCGGACGAGCGGGTTGTACTTCTGCTGCCGCTCCCCCTCGCGCGGCTGCCGCACGACGCCCGCCACGACGTCGCCCTTGCGCAGGCCGTGCTTGCGCACCTGCGAGAGCGAGACGTATACGTCGTCGGGACCTGGCAGGTAGCCGGAGGTGCGGATGAACGCGTAGTTGTCGAGGATGTCGAGGATGCCGGAGACGGGGATCAGCACGTCGTCGTCGGTGATCTCCGGGTCGCCGCCTTCCATGCGGTCGCGCCCGCCGCCGCCACCGCTGCCGCCGCGACGCTCGCGGAACCGCCTGCCGCGGCGGCGCCTGCCGCCACCACCGCCGTCACCGTCGTCGCCGCCGCGCTGCCGGTTGTCGCCGCCACCCTGGGCGCGGTTGTCGCCGCCGCCCTCCGAGCGGTTGTCGCCACCGCCCTGCTGCCGGTCGCCACCGCCCTGGCGGTTGTCCCGGCCACCCTGCTGCCGGTCGCCGCCGCCCTGCTGCCGGTTCTCCGACCGGTTGTCCTGGCGGTTGCGACCGTCCTGCTGGCGGTTGTCGTGACGCCGGTCGCCCTGTGCGCCGCGCGACTCGTCGTCCTGGCCGGACCTGGCCTGCCCGCCGCGGTTGTCCCGCGCCGGCCGGTCCGACTCGGACGCATCGACGCCCCGGGACGCGTCGGACCGCTCGGTGCCGGTCGCCTCCCTACGGGGCCGCTCGGCCCGCTCCGGCGCGGGCTCGTCCGCGTCGAGCGTCGGCTGTGCGTGCGCGTCGCTGTCCCTCGACCTGGCCGCGGCATTGCCGTTACGGCTCTCGGTACCGACCGAACCGCCCGCCTGCCGCTCCTTGATCGCGGCGACGAGCTCCGTCTTACGCATCTTGGCCGTACCGCTGATGCCCATGCCGGACGCCATCTGCTGCAGCTCGGACAACAGCATGCCGCTGAGTCCACCACGCCTACGAGGCTGTGTGGTTGCTGCCGATGTCGCAGACTGCCCTGACTCGGCGTCTTGCGCGACCTGTGTCGTGTCGCTCACGAAGGTTCCCTTCCCCTGTGGGAGCCAAAAGGGGGTTACGAACAACCTGCCGGCATGCCGCATGGCAGCGGCACCGAACGGATTGCCTCCAGATATCGAGGGAGTTACTCGCTCCGATGCGCGGGACCCGGCCACGGGCGCTCGACGCCTCGAGATGAGATCACGGGGTTTCGAGAACTGCCCTCAAGAGCCGCCTGAACGAGCCGGCGCCCTGTCGGGGGACCCGCCGCAACTCGAAGACTAGCATCCTTCGCTCTGGAATCGTGTACCGCGCCCCCGCGATGACGTCACGTCGTCACGAAGGGCAGCTCCGGCGAGGTCGATCGACAGCTGTAACGCCTGCCACGCCGGGAACATTCCTACCGCCGTCGCGGCCGCGGCACGCAGCTCGCCCGCCGTGCCGAGCACCAGTACCGCGGGTCCCGCGCCGGACACCGCGGCCGGGTGCCCCGCCGCGCGCAGGCGTTCCACCAGCGCCGACGTCTCCGGCATGGCGGGCCGCCGGTAGTCCTGGTGCAGCCGGTCCTCGGTGGCGGCGAGCAGCAGGTCGGGGCGGCCGGTGACGGCAGGCGCGAGCAGGGCGGCGCGCGCGGCGTTCGCGGCCGCGTCGGCGTGCGGCACGGTGTCGGGCAGCAGCCGGCGCGCCTCGTGGGTCGAGACCCGGTGTGGCGGCACCACGGCCAGCGCGGCCAGTCCCTCCGCCGGGACGAGGCGGACGGCGCCCACCGAGCCCCCGGCCGCGAAGGACAGGGTGAACCCGCCGAGCAGGCACGCGGCCACGTTGTCGGGATGGCCCTCGAGGCGGGCGGCGAGCGGCAACGCGCCGGCCCCGGCCGGGTCGGCGACGCCGGCGAGGGCGCGCCCGAGCACCACCCCGGCGACGATGGCGGCCGCGGACGAGCCGAGGCCGCGGCCGTGCGGGATCGTGTTGACGCACCGTAGGGCCAGCCCCGGCGGCCGCTCGCCCAGCTCCCCGAGCGCGGCGTGCAGGGCGCGGACGACGAGGTGGCCGTCGTCCCTGGGTACGTCGCCGGCGCCCTCGCCGTCGACCTCGACGACGAGCCCCGCGCCGGTGACCTCGGCCTCGACCTCGTCGTACCGGGCGAGCGCGAGGCCGGCGGCGTCGAACCCGGGGCCGAGGTTCGCGCTCGTGGCCGGCACCCGGACCCGGACGGTCCGGCCCGCGTGGATCACGCGAGATCCAGGGCGGCGGCGACGGCGCCGACGTCGGCGGGGACGCTCGCCTCCGAAGTCCTGTCGACGGTCAGCGCGTCCGGGTCTTTCAGGCCGTTGCCGGTGAGCGTGCACACCACGCGGGTGCCGCGGCGGACCAGCCCGGACTCGACGGACGCCAGCAGCCCGGCGACGCTCGCCGCCGAGCCGGGCTCGCAGAACACGCCCTCCTCTCGCGCCACCAGCGCGTGCGCGGCGAGGATCTGCTCGTCGGTGACCGCCTCGATCGCGCCGCCCGACTCGTCCCTCGCGGCCAGCGCGCGCTGCCAGGACGCCGGGTTGCCGACCTGGATCGCGGACGCTCGCGTACGCGGTTGCGCGACGACGTGCCCCGCCACGATCGGCGCGGCACCGGCGGCCTGGAAGCCCAGCATGCGCGGCGCGGTCCGGCTCACCCCGTCCTTGGCGTACTCGGCGTAGCCCATCCAGTACGCCGCGATGTTGCCCGCGTTTCCCACCGGCAGGCAGTGCACCTCGGGCGCGTCACCGAGCGCGTCCACGATCTCGAACGCCGCCGACTTCTGGCCGGCCAGCCGGTGCCCGTCCGGGTTGGCCGAGTTGGCCAGCAGCACCGGGTACTTCTCCGCGACCGCACGGGTGACCCGCAGGCAGTCGTCGAACGACCCGTCGACCTCCAGCAGCCGGGCACCGTACGCGATCGCCTGGGTGAGCTTGCCGATCGCGATCCGCCCGCGCGGCACGAGCACCGCGCAGGACAGGCCCGCGCGGGTGGCGTACGCCGCCGCGCTCGCGCTGGTGTTGCCGGTGGACGCGCAGATGACCGCCTGCGCGCCGTCCTGCACGGCGCGGGAGATCGCGACCGTCATGCCGCGGTCCTTGAACGAGCCGGTCGGGTTGGTGCCCTCGACCTTCAGGTGGACGTCGCAGCCGGTGCGCTCGGACAGCCGCGGCGCCGGCACGAGCGGCGTGCCGCCCTCGCCGAGGCTGACCACCGGCGTGGCCGCGTCGACCGGCATCCGGTCGCGGTACTCCTCGATGACCCCACGCCACAAGCTCATGCCCTCAAAGACCTTCCACCCGCATCACCGACGTCACGTCCCGCACCACGGCCAGCCCGCGCAGCTGCTCCACCGTCCGCGACAGGGCGGCGTCAGGCGCCTCGTGCGTCATCACGACGAGCTGCGCGTCGTCGCCGTGGCCCTCCTGCCGGACCGTCTGGAGCGAGACCCCCTGCTCGGCGAACACCCGCGCCACCTCCGCGAGCACGCCGGTCTTGTCCAGCACGTCGAGGCTCACGTGGTACCGCGTGACCGTCTCGCCCATCGGCCGGACGCGGAGGTCGGCGTACGGCGGGCTCGCCACCGCCGACGCGCGTGCGAGCGAGTTGCGCGCCACCGCGACCACGTCGCCGAGGACGGCGCTCGCGGTCGGCGCGCCGCCCGCGCCCTGCCCGTAGAACATCAGCTGCCCGGCCGCGCTCGCCTCGACGAAGACCGCGTTGTACGCGTCGCGCACGCCGGCGAGCGGGTGGGTGCGCGGGATCATCGCCGGGTACACGCGGA
>JAFMQP010000062.1 GCA_017354575.1 Acidothermales bacterium
GGCGTACGTCCACCGGCTGGAGCGCATCGACGGCGTGACGGGCGTGCAGGTGACGGGTGCTGCGGGCGACCTGGCGAAGGTGAGTGTCGACTACCGCGGCGAGGCGAACTCCGCGCACGCGCGCGACCTCGTCCGTGAGGTGCGCGACGCGACGCCGCCGCCCGGCGCGTCCGTCCAGGTGGGTGGCACGAGCGCCGACCTCGTCGATCTGCTGCACGGCCTCGGCACGACGCTGCCGTGGGTGGCGCTGCTCGTCGGGCTGGCCACGTTCGTGTTGTTGTTCCTCGCGTTCGGCTCGGTCGTGCTGCCGCTGAAGGCGGTGCTGATGAACGTGCTGTCGCTCGGCGCGACGTTCGGCGCGCTGGTGTGGGTCTTCCAGGAGGGGCACCTGTCCGGCCTGCTGCGGTTCACCGCGACGGGCCAGCTGGACGCCAGCCAGCCGGTGCTCGTGCTGATGGTGGTGTTCGGGCTGTCGATGGACTACGAGGTGTTCCTGCTGTCGCGGGTCCGCGAGCAGTACGACCTGACCGGCGACAACACGACGGCCGTCGCGACCGGGCTGCAGCGCAGCGGGCGCATCATCACGAGCGCGGCGCTGCTGCTGATCGTCGTGGTGGCGGCGTTCTCGACGTCGTCGATCACGACGCTCAAGCTGATCGGCGTCGGCATGGTGCTCGCGGTCGCCGTCGACGCGACGCTGATCCGGGTGCTGCTGGTGCCGGCCACCATGCGGCTGCTCGGTCGCGCGAACTGGTGGGCGCCCGGACCGCTGCGCCGGCTGTACGCGCGCTGGAACCTGTCAGAACGTGACGGTGCTCTCGCACCGCCACGTTCTGACGACACCGGTTACCGCGACGACCGCAGGCCTGCGATCAGCCATTCGTAGGCCGGCGTCATGCTGGGGATCTCGCGGTCCCAGCCGTTGATGGTCGCCACCAGCTGCCAGTACCGCTCGACCCTTCGGTCGAAGAACGTCGCCAACCGGTCGGCCAGTTCGCTGCGGTACTCCGGTGCACTCGGGTCCGTCCCCTCCGTCGCCATGGCGGCGGCGAAGTCGTCGACGATCGGCCCGGCCTCGGCTGAGGTCGGGTCGACGCCGTCGGCGAGGGCCTGGCCGGCACGTGCGGCGACCTGCTGGCCGGCCTGCTGGGCCTGCTCGTCGGGCACGCGGCTGCCGCCCTCCTTGCGCAGCTCGTCGCCCTTGACGACCATCTCGCGTGCCCGGGCACGGTAGCCCGGGTCCTGGACGAGCTCGGCGAGCTCGACCCACGCCTCCACCTGCTCCTGCGTCGGCTCGTCCGGCAACTCGGGTAACCCGTGCCGGTACATCTGCTCGACCTCGGTCTCCTCGACGCCGCCGAACACGTCGTCGAGGAAGCTCGTCACGAGCCGGCGCCGTTCCTCGCCCGACATCTGGGCCAACTTGTTCATCGTCTCCAACTCCTTGGCGGTGGCCCCACGCTTCGCCACCGCGCGCAGCACCGTGCGGTGCAGCCGCAGCGTGCGGATGTGCGCGTCGAGCGCGTCCGCGTGCGCCTTCGCCACCTCGGCGACGGTGACCTCCCGTTCCAGCACCCGCTGGACGGTCTTGAGGTCGACGCCGAGGTCGCGCAGCGTGCGGACGAGCGCGAGCCGGGCAAGCGCGTCCTGCCCGTACATCCGGTAACCCGCGTGGGTTCGGTCGGCCGGCGGCACCAGTCCCAGGTCGGACCAGAACCGGACCGTCTTCACCGAGAGTCCGGTGCGACGGGCCAGCTCCCCGATCGGGAACAGCCCGGTGCCGTCGTCCATGTCCCCCACGGTGCACCCTCCAGCGACTGGAGACTCAACAGCGATTCTTCACATGGCGCGACCGGTCTTGACATGGCGCGACTCGGTCTTCACATGGCGCGACTCGGAAACTTGCCCGCTCTGCCCGGTTCGAATCGAGCGGCGCCATGTGAAGTCGAGCGGCGCCATGTGAAGTGCGGTCAACCGGCGCGGAGGATGGGCTTGAGGTCGTCGAGCACCGTCGCGTCCTCGATCGTGGACGGGACGGGCTCGTCGCGGCCGTCGGCGATGCCGCGCAGCGTCTTGCGCAGGATCTTGCCCGACCGCGTCTTCGGCAGCGCCCTCACGACGTCCACCCTGCGCAGCGACGCGATGCCGCCGACCTCGTCCCGGACTCGCCGCATCAGCTCGCCCTGCAGTACGTCGGCGTCCGCCGTCGCGCCGGCCTTCAGCACCACGAACGCGCGCGGCACCTGACCCTTGAGCTCGTCGTGCACGCCGACGACGCAGCACTCCGCGACCGCCGGGTGTTCGGCGATCACCTCCTCGAGCGCACCCGTCGAGAGCCGGTGCCCGGCCACGTTGATGACGTCGTCGGTGCGGCCCATGACGAACAGGTAACCGTCCTCGTCGACGTGCCCGCCGTCGCCGGTGAGGTAGTGGCCGGGATACCGCGACAGGTACGACGCCACGTACCGCTCGTCGTCGTCCCAGAGCGTCGGCAGGCAACCGGGCGGCAGCGGCAGCCGGACCGCGATGTCGCCGTCCTCGCCGATGTCGGCGGGCGAACCGTCCGGGCGCAGGATGCGCACGTCGTAGCCGGGGACGGAGACCGACGGCGAGCCGGGTTTCGGCGGCATCGGCTCCAGACCGCGCAGGTTCGCCACCATCGGCCAGCCGCTCTCGGTCTGCCACCAGTGGTCGAGCACCGGGATCCGCAACAGCTCGGCCGCCCACGTGTACGTCTCCGGGTCGAGCCGCTCGCCCGCGAGGAACAGGAACCGCAGCGACGACACGTCGTGCCGCTTCAGGTGCACGCCGTCCGGGTCCTCCTTCTTGATCGCGCGGAACGCCGTCGGCGCCGTGAACACCACGCTCACGCCGTGGTCGGCGACCAGCCGCCAGTACGCGCCGGCGTCCGGCGTGCCGACGGGTTTGCCCTCGTACAGCACGGTCGTGGCGCCGTACAGCAGCGGCGCGTAGACGATGTACGAGTGGCCGACGACCCAGCCGATGTCGGAGCCGGTGAGCATGGTCTCGCCGGGCGCGAGCCCGTACACGTTGCCCATGCTCCAGTGCAGCGCGACGGCATGGCCGCCGTTGTCGCGCACGACGCCCTTCGGCTTGCCCGTGGTGCCCGACGTGTAGAGCACGTACAGCGGGTCGGTGGCGGCGACCGGCACGCAGTCGACAGGCTCGGCCGACGCCATCAGCTCGTGCCAGTCGAGGTCGCGTCCCTCGCGTAGGTCCGCGCGTGCCTGCTTACGCTGCAACATCACGCAGTGTTCAGGCTTGTGCTCGGCCAGCTCGACCGCACGGTCGAGCAGCGGCCCGTACTCGACGACCCGCTTCGGCTCGATGCCGCACGACGCCGCCACCACGATCCTCGGTGCGGCGTCGTCGATGCGCACGGCCAGCTCGTTGGGCGCGAACCCGCCGAACACCACCGAGTGCACCGCGCCGATCCGCGCGCACGCGAGCATCGCGACGACGGCCTCGGGCACCATCGGCATGTAGATGACGACGCGGTCGCCCTTGCCGACGCCGAGGCCGCGCAGCACGCCGGCGAACCGCGCGGTCTCGTCGCGCAGTTCCCGGTAGGTGTACGTGCGCACGGTGCCGGTGACGGGGCTGTCGTAGCGGAGCGCGGCCTGCTCCGCGCGGCCGCCGTCGACGTGGCGGTCGAGCGCGTTGTGGCACGTGTTCAGCTCCCCGTCGGGGAACCAGCGGTAGAACGGCGGGTTGCCGTCGTCGAGCGCCCTGGTGGGCGGCGTCGTCCAGTCGATCGCCCGCGCGGCGTCCAGCCAGAACCCGTCGGGGTCCCCCAGGCTCCTCGTGTACTCGTCGGCGTACCTGCCCATGCGGCCTCCTCGCCCAGCGTCCCTGACGAGACGTTACTGACCGCGCGGGAGAATGGCGAGATGGCTGACGATTACACGCACGGCAAGGTCGAGTTCGCCGACCGCATCACCTCGGAGCAGGGCGCGCGGTGGCCGGTGGAGGCGGGCAGGTACCGGCTGGTGGCGTCGCTCGCGTGTCCGTGGGCGAGCCGCGCGGTCGTGGTGCGGCGGTTGCTGGGGCTCGAGGACGCGCTGAGCCTCGCGGTCGTCGACCCGATACAGGACGAGCGCAGCTGGCGGTTCACGCTCGACCCGGACGGCCGGGATCCGGTGCTCGGCATCCGGTTCCTGCACGAGGCGTACGACGCGACCGGCGTCGACTACGAGAACGGCGTCAGCGTCCCGGCCGTGGTCGACGTGCCGAGCGGACGGCTCGTGACCAACGACTACTTCCAGCTCACGCTCGACCTCGCCACGCAGTGGACGTCCCTGCACCGCGACGGCGCGCCGGATCTCTACCCGGAGCCGTTGCGCGACGAGATGGACGCGGTGATGGCGCGCGTCTACGCGGAGCTGAACGACCCCGTCTACGGTGCGGGCTTCGCGGAGAGCCAGGCGGCGTACGAACGGGCGTACGACAAGGTGTTCGGCTGCCTTGACTGGATGCGCGAACGGCTGCAGGCACAGCGATATCTCGTCGGCACGCACATCACCGAGGCGGACGTGCGCGCGTTCACGACGCTGGTGCGGTTCGACGCGGTCTACCACGGCCACTTCAAGTGCAACCGCAACAAGATCGCCGAGGACCCGGTGCTGTGGGCGTACCTGCGCGACCTCTACCAGACGCCGGGTTTCGGCGACACGGTGAACATGACGCACATCAAGCGGCACTACCACGAGGTGCACAGGAACATCAACCCGCTCGGCATCGTGCCGAAGGGTCCCGTGCTCGACTGGTCGGCGCCGCACCACCGTGAGGAGCTGGGCGGCTCACCGTTCGGCGACGGCAGCCCGCCGACGCGTCCCACCGACCTGTCCACGTACCGCGACCGATGACTAATGGCGGGGCCGGCGGTCTGTACGGGTGACACCGCACACATCCCGGAAGGACCGCAACCATGACCGCCACCGGCATCACCGCAACCGCCAGGCCGACCCGTCGCCGCGTCAACGTCGTGCTCTGGGTCGCGCAGATCGCGCTCGCCGCGGTGTTCGTCTTCGTCTCGGCGCCGAAGCTGCTCGGCGACCCGACGGCCGTCGCGACGTTCCACGTCATCGGCTTCGGCCAGTGGTTCCGCTACCTCACCGGCGCCTGTGAGCTGGCCGGTGCGATCGGCCTGCTGATCCCGCGCCTGTCCGGGCTCGCCGCCACCGCCCTGGTCGGCCTGATGATCGGCGCGACGCTCACCAACCTGTTCCTGGTGCCCGGCATGCAGGCCGCGGCCGCCGTGACCGTGCTGCTCGGCGTGGTGTTCGCCGTCATCGCGTGGCTGCGTCGCGACCGCACCGTCGCCCTCGCCGCCACCGTCCGGCGGATCGTCCGCCGCACCCACTGAACCCTGCGCCACGACGGCGAAGGCCGGCCTTCTGGCCGGCCATTCGTCGTGTCCGCGGCCGCTATCCTCGTCCGGTGGCCGCCGAGTGGGAACCGGGCAAGGACGAGCTGCCGACGTTCACCGGCGACGTCCCCGAGGACGCCGTACGCACGGAACGGTTGCTGTGGCACAGGTTCCTGCTGTTCCTCCACCGCAGGCTCTCCGGTTACGCCGTCGCCTTCGTCGTCGCGTTCGCGGTGTTCCTGGTGGTGGGCCTGGTGACGCCCTGGCCCGACTGGGTGGACGGCGACCCGGTCTCGATGCCGACCGAAGCGGTGCTCGCGGTCGCCGCGGTCGTCGCCGGCGCGGCCTGTCCGGTGCGCGCGGTGCCCGGCCCAGCGCGGTTCGTGCTCGGCGCGGTGCCCGGTGCGTGCGGCGTCATGGCCGGTGGTACCGCCAACGCGGCGTGGGGTGTCTACCCGTGGGCCGACGCGGTGGGCATCGCCGGCATGGTCCTGATGCTCGCGTACGTCCTGCTGGCAGGAATGCGCGTCAGGCCGTGGGCGAGAAGCCGGCTAGTCCAGCTCGGCCAGCGCCGCGAGCAGTGACTCGCCGTACTTGGCGAGCTTGTTCTCCCCGACGCCGCTGATCCGCCCCAGCTCCGCGGGCGTGGCAGGCAGGTCGGTGGCGACCTGCCGCAGCGTCGCGTCGTGGAAGACGACGTACGCCGGCACCTCCTGCTCCTTCGCCGTCCGCGCCCGCCAGGCGCGCAGGTGCTCGAACACCGGCACGGCCTCGGGTGACAGTTCGGCCGCGGCGTCCGCCCGTCGCGCGGCCTGCCTCGGCCTGGCCCGTTCCGGCTCGCGACGCAGCCGCACCTCACGCCGGCGGCCCAGCACCTCGTGGCTGTACTCGGTGAGCACGAGCGTGCCGTAGTCGCCCTCGACCGCGAGCAGCCGCTGCGCGAGCAGCTGCCGGACGACGCCGCGCCACTCGGCCTCGGACAGCTCGGTGCCGACGCCGAACACGGTGAGCTCGTCGTGCCGGTGCTGCCGCACCTTCGGCGTCGACCGGCCCAGCAGGATGTCGATCGCCTGGCCGGCACCGAACTTCTGCCGTCGCTCGTGCGCCAGCCGGTACACCGCCGACAGCAGCTTCTGCGCCGCGATCGTGCCGTCGACGGACTCCGCCGGCGTCAGGCAGGTGTCGCAGTTGCCGCACCGGTCGTCGCTTCGCTCACCGAAGTACCCAAGCAGCTGCGCACGCCGGCACTCGACGGTCTCGCACAGCGCGAGCATCGCGTCCAGGTGCATCGACTGCCGGCGCCTGTGCGCGGCGTCGCCCTCGGACGTGTCGATCATCCGCCGCAGCTGCACGACGTCCTGCAGCCCGTACGCCAGCCACGCCGTCGACGGGAGTCCGTCGCGCCCGGCGCGTCCGGTCTCCTGGTAGTAGCCCTCCACCGACTTCGGCAGGTCGAGGTGCGCGACGAACCGTACGTCCGGCTTGTCGATGCCCATGCCGAACGCGATCGTCGCGACGACGACCAGGCCGTCTTCGCGCAGGAACCTCGCCTGGTTCGCCCTGCGCGTCGCGGCGTCCAGCCCCGCGTGGTACGGAATCGCGTCGATCCCTTGGGAGACAAGGAAGTCCGCGGTCTTCTCCGTCGACGCCCGGGACAGGCAGTAGATGATGCCGGAGTCGCCCTCGTGCTCGGTGCGCAGCAGCTCGAGCAGCTGGCGCCGTGGCTCGTTCTTCGCCACGATGCGGTACTGGATGTTCGGCCGGTCGAAGCTCGCGACGAACTGGCGCGCGTCGTCGAGGCGCAGCCGGTGCGCGATCTCGGCGCGCGTCGCCTCGGTCGCCGTCGCGGTGAGCGCGATGCGCGGGACGGACGGCCAGCGTTCGTGCAGCATCGAAAGCGTGAGGTAGTCCGGCCGGAAGTCGTGCCCCCACTGCGCGACGCAGTGCGCCTCGTCGATCGCGAACAGCGAGATCCTGCCCCGGTCGAGCAGCGCCAGCGTCGACTCGACGGACAGCCGCTCCGGCGCGAGGTACAGCAGGTCCAGCTCGCCGGCGAGGAACTCCGCCTCGACCAGCCGGCGTTCGTCGTGGTCCTGGCTGGAGTTGAGGAATCCCGCGCGGACGCCGAGGTCGCGCAGCGCGTCCACCTGGTCCTGCATCAAGGCGATGAGGGGCGAGACGACGACGCCCACGCCGTCGCGGACGAGCGCCGGGATCTGGTAGCAGAGCGACTTGCCGCCGCCGGTCGGCATCAGGACGAGGGCGTCGCCGCCGCCGACGACGTGGTCGATGATCGCCCGCTGCTGGCCGCGGAACGAGTCGTACCCGAAGACCCGCGACAACACCTCGTGCACGTCATGCGAGGCCGGGGCGGAGGTCACCTGGCCGATTGTACGTAGCCGTCGCGACAGGACCACGGCACCGGCACGGCATGTGGCGTAACGGACGCCACATGGATCGGCGCGGCGTGCTGGCCGTAGGCTGATGCGCCATGACCGTCGACGACGCCGCGCCGCGCTACGGCGGGCTCGGGCCGCACCGCCCCCAGGTGCACCCCGACGCCTGGATCGCGCCGGGCGCCACCCTGGTGGGGCGCGTGCGCGTGGGGCCGCGGTCGAGCGTCTGGTACGGCTGCGTGCTGCGCGGCGACGACGAGGACGTGGTCGTCGGCGCCGAGGTGAACGTGCAGGACCTGTCCTGCCTGCACGCCGATCCCGGCGAGCCGGCTATCGTCGAGGACCGCGTGTCCCTCGGGCACCGGGCGATCGTGCACGGCGCGCGGATCGGCGCGGGCTCGCTGGTCGGGATGGGCGCGATCGTGCTCGGCGGCGCGGACGTCGGCGCGGGGTGCCTGGTGGCGGCCGGCGCGGTCGTCCGTCCCGGCTCGGTCATCCCGCCCGGCACGCTGGCGGCCGGCGTCCCGGCCAAGGTGCTGCGGCCGCTCAAGGACCACGAGCAGGCGATGCTCGAGACGACCTGGCGCTCCTACCTCGACCGCACCGCCCTGCACCGCCAGGCCACCTGGTAACGGCCGGCCGATCCCGGCACCGGCCTGCTCCCGCTCCCGGGGCGCCGCGTCCACTTCACATGGCATGGCGCGGCTCGTCTTTACATGGCGCGGCCCGTCCTTACATGGCGCGGCTCGTCCTTACATGGCGCCGCTCGACCTTACATGCCGCCGCTCGAAAAAATGACCGGTTGCCCCGGTTCCGATCGCGCGGCGCCATGTGAGGTCGCGCCGCGCCGTGTGAAGTCGACCGGAGGCGGCGGAGCGGCCAGGATAGGGGCCATGGGCGATGAACCTGCTGTGCTCTGGACGCCGCCGGCGGACGTGCTCGCCGCCTCCCGGATCGGCGACTACCTGCGCTGGCTCGAGCAGACCCGCGGGCTGGTCTTCCCCGGGTACGACGAGCTGTGGCGGTGGTCGGTCGAGGACCTGGACGGGTTCTGGGACACGATCTGGGAGTACTTCGACGTCCGCGGGCACCGCCCGGACGGCGGGGCGGTGCTGAGCGGCCGGGCGATGCCTGGGTGCCGGTGGTTCCCCGGTGCCACCCTCAACTACGCCGAACAGGCACTGCGCACCGACGCCTGGGCGGACGACGCGGTCGCCGTCGTCGCGCGCTCGCAGACCCGGGGCCCGACCGAGCTGACGGCCGGCGAGCTGCGTGACCAGGTCGCGCGCGCCCGCGCGGGGCTGGTCCGGCTCGGGGTCGGACGCGGGGACCGCGTGGCGGCGTACCTGCCGAACATCCCCGAGACCATGGTGCTGCTGCTCGCCGCGGCCAGCCTGGGCGCGGTCTTCTCGTCGTGCGCGCCCGAGTTCGGCACCCGCAGCGTCGTCGACCGGTGGCAGCAGGTGGAGCCGAGGGCGCTCGTCGCCGTCGACGGGTACCGGTACGGCGCGAAGGAGGTCGACCGCACCGGCGAGATCGCCGGCATCCGGGCGGCGCTGCCGAGCCTCACCCACACCGTCGTCGTCCCCTATCTCGACGCCGAGCCGGACGTGCCGGACGCGCTGTCGTGGCGCGAGCTGCTCGCCGAACCGGGCGAGCTCACCTTCGAGCCGGTGCCGTTCGACCACCCGCTGTACGTGCTCTACTCGTCCGGCACCACCGGGCTGCCGAAGCCGATCGTGCACGGCCACGGCGGCGTCACGCTCGAGCACCTGAAGATGCTGGCCCTGCACACCGACGTGGGCGCGGGCGACCGGTTCTTCTGGTTCTCCACCACGGGCTGGATGATGTGGAACTACCTCATGTCCGGGCTGCTCGTGGGCGCCACGGTCGTCACCTACGACGGCAGTCCCGGCTACCCCGACCTCGGCGCGATGTGGCGGCTGGCCGACGAGACAGGCATGACCTACTTCGGCACCAGCGCGCCGTTCCTGCTCTCCTGCCTGCGCGACGGCGTCGAGCCGCGGCAGGTCGCCGACGTGTCCCGGTTGCGCGGCGTCGGCTCGACCGGCGCGCCGCTGCCTCCCGAGGGCTTCCGCTGGGTCTACGACCACGTCGCAGAGCCGGGCGGGTCGCCCGGGCTGCGGCTGGGCTCGATCTCGGGCGGCACGGACGTGTGCACGGCCTTCGTCGGCCCGGTGCCGCTCCTGCCCGTCTGGGAGGGCGAGATCTCCTGCCGGTGCCTGGGCGCGCGCGTCGAGGCGTACGACCCCGCCGGCACGCCGGTGGTGGGTGAGCAGGGCGAGCTGGTGGTCACCGCGCCCATGCCGTCCATGCCGGTCGGTTTCTGGAACGACGCCGACGGCTCCCGGTACCGGGACGCGTACTTCTCGACGTTCCCGGGTGTCTGGCGGCACGGCGACTGGGTGACGATCACCGAGCGCGGGACGTGCGTCATCACCGGGCGCTCCGACGCGACGCTGAACCGCGGCGGCGTGCGCCTCGGCACCGCCGAGCTCTACTCGGTTGTCGAGGCGATACCCGAGGTCGTCGAGAGCCTCGTCGTCCACCTGGAGGACGCCGACCGGCTGGTGCTGTTCGTCGTGCTGCGCGACGGCGTGTCACTCGACGCCGACCTGCGCGGACGGATCGCCGCCGAGCTGCGCCGGTCGCTGTCGCCGAGGCACGTCCCCGACACGATCCACCAGGTCGCCGCCGTCCCGAAGACGCTCTCGGGCAAGAAGCTCGAGGTCCCGGTGAAACGGATCCTCTCCGGCGTCCCTGTCGACCAGGCGGCCTCCAGGGGCGCGCTCGCGAACCCGGAGTCACTGGCGGAGTACGAGCGGCTGGAGCGCTAGCAGCCGCCCCGATGCGGCCGTGCAGCGCCACCGTGTGACGATGGTCGCCGATTGGACGAGTCACCCCCTCGTTCCCCTAGCATGCGAGCCGCGTTACCCATACGCTGCCCGGCGGTAACCGTCCGCCGGGTCCGGTGAGGCAGGAGCCGAGCACGTGCGCATACGTCTGACCCCCCGCGACCAGTCGTTCTACGAGCTGTTCACGGAATCGGCCAGGAACATCCTGGTGGGATCGCGGCTGCTCGTCGAGCTGTTCAACGAGGACGCCGACCGTGAGGTCATCGCGGACAAGATGCGGGCCTGCGAGCACGCCGGTGACGAGTGCGTCCACCTGCTCATGCAGCGGATGAACCAGACGTTCGTCACCCCGTTCGACCGGCAGGACATCTACCGGCTCGCGGGCGAGATGGACGACGTGATGGACTTCATGGAGGCCGCCGCCGACCTCGTCGTCCTGTACAAGCTGGACGAGCTGCCGCGAGGGATGATCGGCCAGGTGGAGGTGCTCGAGCGTGCCGCCGAGCTCACCGCGGAGGCGATGCCGCGGCTGAAGTCGATGCGTGACCTCAAGGAGTACTGGATCGAGATCAACCGGCTGGAGAACCAGGGTGACCAGGTGTACCGGCAGCTGCTCGCACACCTGTTCGGCGGCGACTACGACGCGTTGACGGTGCTGAAGCTCAAGGAGGTCATCGACCAGCTCGAGCAGGCGATGGACTCGTTCGAACACGTCGCCAACACGGTCGAGACGATCGCGGTGAAGGAATCCTGACGTGGAGCTCGTCGGCCTCGTCCTGGTACTGGCGATCTCCCTCTGTTTCGACTTCACCAACGGCTTCCACGACGCGGCCAACGCGATAGCGACGTCAGTGTCGACCCGTGCGCTCACGCCGCGGGTGGCGCTCGCCCTGGCCGCCGTCATGAACCTGCTCGGGGCCTTCCTCGGGACGAGGGTCGCCGCGACGGTGGGCCAGGGCATCATCCACCCCCCGGAGACCGAGCACGGGCTGGTGATCGTGTTCGCCGCGGTCGCCGGCGCCATCAGCTGGAACCTGATCACCTGGTACTTCGGGCTGCCGTCGTCGTCGACGCACGCGCTGATCGGGGGGCTCGTCGGGGCGGCGCTCGCGGCGGGCAACCCGGTGCTGTGGCTCGGGGTCGTCGACAAGGTCGTCATCCCGATGGTGCTGTCGCCGGTGGTCGGCCTGGTGGTCGGGTACCTCGTGATGCTGGCCATCATCTGGATCTTCCGGAACTCCTCGCCGGCGAAGATGAACCGCGGGTTCCGGCTCGCCCAGTCCGTGTCCGCCGCCGGCATGGCGCTGGGGCACGGCCTGCAGGACGCGCAGAAGACGATGGGCATCATCGTGCTCGCGCTCGTGGTCACCGGGTACCACCACGGGTTCAGCGTGCCGGTGTGGGTCATCGTGCTGAGCGCGACCGCGATGGCCTTCGGCACCTACGCGGGCGGCTGGCGGATCATGCGGACGCTGGGACGCCGGATCATCGAGCTCGACCCCCCGCACGGGTTCGCGGCCGAGGCGACGGCGGCGAGCATCCTCTACGTCACCGCGTTCGTCTTCGCGGCCCCGATCTCGACGACGCACACGATCACGTCCGCGATCATGGGCGTCGGCGCCACCCGGCGGCTCTCCGCCGTACGGTGGGGCGTCGCCGGCAACATCGTGGTCGCCTGGCTGCTCACCATCCCCGCCGCGGCGATCGTGGCGGCGATCGTCTACTGGATCGTCCACCTCATCGTCGGCGCCTGACCCGTCATGGCGCGTGGAACATGGTGTCGGTGCCGACGTGCTCGAAGCCGAGCCTGCGGTAGAGCCCCACGGCCGGCTCGTTGTCGGCCTCGACGTAGAGCGTGACAGCGGAAAGCCCGAGCTCCGGACGCGCCAGGTACCGCAGGCCGACGAGCAGCAGCGCCTTGCCGAGCCCTGTGCCCTGCTCGTCGGGGTCGACGCCGAGCACGTACACCTCTCCCGCGGTACCGTCCTCCACCTTGGTCCAGTGGAACCCGACGAGCCGCTCGCCGCGGAACGCGAGGAAGAAGCCGTCCGCCGCGAACCAGTCGGCGCGCTCGCGGTCGAGCAGGTCGGACTCGGTGGTCCGCCCCTGCTCCGGATGGTGGGCGAACGCGCGCGCGTTCACCTCCAGCCAGGCGCGCTCGTCGCGACCGGGGACGAACGTGCGCACCTCGACGCCGGACGGCAACCGCGGCTCGGGCAGTGAGCCGGCGCCGAGGCCCGAGAGCGGGCGCCGCATCTGCCAGAGCGAGCGGCCGCGTACCCAGCCAAGCCGCCCGGCGAGCGCGACGGCCGCGGGCAGCTCGCCGTGCGCCCAGACCCGCAGCCGCGGGTCGGCCGCCGCCGCGGCCCGGAGGAGGGCCGTCC